>JBHHXU010000120.1:0-5538 GCA_046757185.1 Thermodesulfobacteriota bacterium | reverse complement strand
CTCCATCGCGCGGATTTTCGGCGCCCCGGTAATGGAGCCGCCCGGAAAGCACGCCTTCAGGCATTCGGATAACGTTGTCCCCTCTCTCAGTCTCCCGATTACGGTTGAGACCAGGTGATGCAGGGTGGGGAGCGTCTCTACCCTCAACGGCTCCTTTACGAAAACGCTTCCTGTTTCGCAGATTCTGCCCAGGTCGTTCCTCTCGAGGTCTATAATCATTATATGCTCCGCCAGCTCCTTCTGATCCCGCCGAAGGGACTCCCGTAAACGAATGTCCTCCTCTTCACTTTTCCCCCTCGGTCTCGTTCCCTTTATGGGGCAGGTCTCAATATGCCTGCCGCTGACATTGAGGAACCTTTCGGGAGAGTTTGAGATAACCTGGAAGGAGCCGAGGTCTATGAATGCGCTGAAGGGTGCAGGGCTCCGGGTGATGAGCCTTGCATAGAGGGAGAAGGGGTCTCCATCCCACTCGATGGAGAGTCGCTGAGACAGGTTGACCTGGTAGATATCCCCTGCGGCGATATAGCTCTTCACCCGACGAAGGAGCTTAATGTATTTTTTACGTGTCATATTTGAGGTGAAACGAAACGGTATGGTCGCGGCTACATCTGTGGTCACCCCTTTGAGAGAGGTAGAGGTGAGAATGTTTTTCAACTCGGCCGCATCGAGGGTCGAATTCTTCACCCCACGTGAAACAATGTAGCCCCTCTCCTCGACATGGTCATAGATAAAAAGGGGATCATAGAGTCCTAAATAACAGTCCGGCACTCCACTATCCGGGGTTCTGTAGGGGATTGCTTCAACAAAGCTCTTGAGGTCGTATGAGAGGTAGCCGACAAAACCGCCGCTGAAGGGGAATGGCGTTTGATGGACAGCGCGATACTCTTCCATTGTTGCCGATAAGGCATGGAAGGGGTCGGGGAAGGTGACTCTCTGTGAGGAGAGGATAGCCTCGGTACTACCGCCCTTTGTCTCTACTCGAAGTAGTGGAGCGGCCCCGACATACGAGTATCTCCTCTGAGCGGGGTATGGTCCGCCTGAAAGGAGAAAGGGGTAGGGGAGATGTCGCACTGCCGAAAAGGCCTCAAGGGGCGTGACCCTGCCGGTATGTTCGATTATCATAAGAATAAACTATACTTTTTTTTGAGGCTGGTCAAGATAATGAATGAAGAGTGCCTCTTAATTGAAACGTCCTCCATGATTTGAAGATCATCGGAAGAGGGGGGAAAGCGCTCCCATACTTTTCTTGACATTGGAAAGTATCTTGTATATACTTATCACCATCCTTGATAAAAAGATGAATAAATAACCTCCCGGATTGACTCTCATCTGGTAAGAGATCGTGCTTATCGAATAAAGGACAGATTTTTAAAAGAGGGAAGTGTGACAGGTTATATCAATACCTTTCCACAATTCTTGTGACTATGAATGGATAGCCTCCGTAACGCTTTTAAGTAACGGAGGTTTTTTAGTTTTTACTTTTCGGGAAGCGGTAAGATAATGTACCCTCAGAATCAGCGATGCTGTAAGTGCGATGAGGTTGAATGCCGTCTCGAGGTGTTCCTCTAATGAATGTTAAGGATTTCTCAAAGAGTGAGCTTATAGGGGTCTTGAAGGCCGTTGAGTTTTCCACTCAGTGCAGTAATGAGGGGCACATCAGGCAGCTGATAATTAATGTTAAGGAGCTCATCGGCGCGGAACACTCCATCTGTGCCATGGGCAGGTTGTCTCCGAACGGTGTGTCTGACGTCATGACCGTTGTAAACGGCGATTATCCTGAAGAGTGGGTCACTATTTACAAGAGCGAGGAACTGCACAAGGCGGACCCGGTGGTACGCTTTCATACCCGGTTTTGTGGAACACAGCTGTGGGCCGACACCTTTCAGCGCTATACCGACGCAGAATCGAGACAGTTCCTCAATCATGCGGCTGATTTCAGGCTGCATTACGGTATCTCGAGCGGAGTATATGTGCCCGGTGCAGAGTCGAGGAGCATCTTCTCATTCGGGGGCTTCCGGGATACCTATGAACCTCACCATAAAAAGATTGTTGACTACGTGACGCTCCACCTCCATAAAGCCTTTGTAAGGATATGCCGGTCGAATCGGCAGACAGTTATCAATGTGCCGACTCTTTATTACAAAAAGTGTTAGAAGGAGCCTATAAAAAAGAGGAGGGTGACTATGGATTACAAGATATTTTCTAAAAAGGAGATGGTGGATATCCTCGACGTAATCCAGGCAACCCTCGCCTGTCGGGATAGAGCAGATATGATAATGATTATGGCGAAGGTGAGGGATCTGCTCTGTGCAGACCGTGCCATTTGCGGCCTGGGGATAATTGATGAAAGAGAGGGGCCGAAGATTCTTGATCTCGTCAATGACCACTATCCTGAAGAGTGGCTCACTTACTACTCACGGGAGAATCTCTACAAGCACGATCCGATCATCCTTCACCAGTTGAGTGTGATGAGACCGCAGTTCTGGGATGAGGCGTATAATGTTTTTGTGGATAAGCCGTATGTGGATTTTATAAACAGGGCGGGTGACTTCGGGTTACGCCACGGTATTGCGACGGGGTGCACCGCATCGAATACCGACAAGATATGCGTATTCTCCTTCTCCGGTGATGAGAACCGTTTCACGACCCATCAAAAGATGATCCTCGATGTTATGACGCCACACCTTTTCCAAGGGCTCATCAGGATGCATCAAAACAGCAAGCAGCAGGATTGCGAGCTCACCGAACGTGAGAAAGAGGTAATCCGATGGGTTAAAGAGGGGAAGAGCAACTGGGAGCTCTCGATGATACTGGATATCAGTGAAAGCACGGTGAAGTTCCATGTGCAGAATATCGAGAAGAAACTCAATGCAGTGAATAGAGCCCATGCCGTCGCACTTGCGATGGACTATGGTATGATCGGTGAGACATCCAACTGATGAAGTCGGGCTTTTTCTTTGCTGCCTCTTTTTCGAAGTGACGAAGGTCAAGTAACAGAGCGCCCGCCATAACACCGCCATCCATCTCCTTGAAGCTGTCCAGCGCCTTTACCGGCAGGCAGGCCAGTCTGAGCAGACGGTATTTGTTCTTTTCCACGACCATTGTGAGGTGCCTGATATTATTGTAGAGGCTCCACTGATACACTCCCCTGTAGAGGAGGAGGGAGATGTTCGGTGAGTTGTTGTGCTTCTTTTTGTTCCGAGTATTTTTTTTAACACATAACCTGGTTACTTCTGCCATCTCTGCCGTCTTCAGGAGTTCAGTGTTGTCGGGCAGAAGACAGGCAAACTCCTTTTCCACCATGAAGGGGTCGGGTGCGGCGATGAGCCTTACGTTGCCGACGAGTTCCATGTCCTCATCGAAGACGCCGATGCTTTGAGCGAACCCGTCGTAACGGTCCCTCTCCTTCCTGTCAGGGGAGGGCGGTACCCAGCTGAGCTCGTCGCAGAAGACCTCGTGTCGCAGGGAGAAGGCCGCCTCCATCTCCTCTTGTGAGTCGAGTGTTTTGACTAAAAAGCTTCCCTCTTGAAACCAGAGTCCCATGAAGGAGCTATTATCAAAAAACAATATTTTATGTAACTGGCCCGGTGAACAGTTTCATTTCTATTAAAAAAGATTTATACTATTAAATTAACCCTAAAAATATCATGCAGAAGTGAAATGGGGGGGGGAGGGAGTGCTCTCCATAACCTATTGATATAGCTAGCACTATTATATACTGGCCATTGTGTCCGCATCATCGGTAAGGGTGGTGTGGCACCAGAGGAATGATGAGCACTGAGAAGTCTGATGGGCGGCGATCGGTGTGCCGCGGGAGAGGATGAGAGGATAATAAACCGATGGTGATGAGGGAGGGCAGGTAAGGGGAGCGAGTGGTGGTAGTCAGGGTATCAAATGTACCAAAAGGGAATCTTTTCCTTGAACTCAACAGGGAAAGAGGGGTATATTTATCTTGACAGAACCCCCCTCTCTGTATACAGTATACACTCGTTTATTAGGGCCGGGTTTTCTTGCCGTAATACAAAAACTGTCACATAAGCAGTAGGGAGGTGCAATGAGCCGCAGGAAGATAACAATTGTCGGCGCCGGACATGTGGGGGCCCATGCCGCCATATGGGCGAGTCTCAAGGAGCTGGGCGATATCGTTTTGATAGATATCATAGAGGGCGTGCCTCAGGGGAAGGGTCTCGATATGATGGAGACATCCCCCATCAAGGACTTTGACGTCAATATTACCGGTACAAACGATTACAGCGATACCGCCGGCTCGGATGTCGTTATCATCACCGCAGGGCTGCCGAGAAAGCCGGGCATGAGCAGGAGCGACCTCATCGCAAAGAATATCGGCATTGTCAAAGAGGTCACTGAAAACATTGTTCGTCACTCGCCCAACGCCGTTATCCTTGTCGTCACCAACCCCCTCGATGTCATGGTCTACGTCGCATGGAAGGTGAGCGGTTTTCCGAAGAACAGGGTAATCGGCCTCTCGGGCGCCCTCGATGGGGCGCGACTGAGGGCGTTTGTTGCCATGGAGCTCAATGTCTCCGTGGAGGACGTGAAGGCCATGGTCATCGGCGGCCATGCGGATGAAATGGTTCCCCTCCCGCGGTATACGACCGTCTCAGGCATCCCTATCACCCAGCTCATTTCAAAAGAGAGGATCGACGCCATCATGAAGAGGACAAGGACAGCCGGCGGGGAGATCGTCGGTCTCCTCAAGACGGGGAGTGCCTACTACGCTCCTTCCGCCGCCGTCGTCGAAATGGCCGAGGCGGTCATACGGGACAAGAAGAGGGTAATCCCTTCGGCAGCCTATTGTGATGGTGAGTACGGTGTCAAGGGGATGTTTATCGGTGTTCCCGTGAAGATCGGCAGCGACGGTGTGGAGGAGATAATCGAGATAGAGCTGAACGACGAGGAGAGGGAGCTTTTTGACGCGTCGGTCAAGGCGGTCAGGGCGCTGGTCGATGAGACCGGCCTGTAAAATCGTAGCGTTGCAGAGTCAGGAGAAGTAAAAGGCGTATGAAGATAACCCTGGGACAGGATAAGCTCCAGAGCGAGTTTGTGAAGAAGGTTGAGAGGATCAGCGGTGAGGTGCTTGCCAACTGCTACCAGTGCGGCAACTGCACCGGCGGGTGTCCCGTCTCCTTCGAGATGGATCACGGTCCAAGCCAGATTATCAGGCTCCTCCAACTGGGGGATGAGGAGGCCGTTATAAAGGCGAATTCAATGTGGGTGTGTGTCGGCTGTCTCCAGTGCTATTCACGGTGCCCCAAGTGTGTGAGCGCGGCAAACATCCTGGAGGCGCTGCGGTTGATGTCGTTAAGGCGTGGGGAGGACAGGGAGGAGGTTGAGGAACTTCCCCTGCCGCTGATGAAGAGGGCGCCCCAGCAGGCGATAGTCTGCGGTTTCAGGAAGTTCGTTGCATGAAGAGACCGGTACTCTTTTTCTGACAGAAGCAATAATCTCTCTACTTATTAACCCAAATTATGCGTTAAATAACCACAGAGAGCACAGAGAAAATGGAAAAGCTTTTAT
>JBHHXU010000119.1:0-5588 GCA_046757185.1 Thermodesulfobacteriota bacterium | reverse complement strand
CAAGTAATGAGGGGAAACTGCTTTTGCCTCTCCTTCATGTCCTGGTAACAATCTTGTGCCTTTTATTTTGCTGGAGGAGAAGGTTCACGGTTTAGACAAGATGAACAGGATTTACAAAATAAACCCCTTATCCGTCTCCATCCTGTCTAATCTCCGGCATCTATTTGTGAAAATACCTGTCTGCGGCAGGCGGGTATGGCTCGGGAAGGAAGGATTCCGCTACCGTGGAAAGAGGTAGATGGCCCATCCTGTAATCGCCACGTAAATCCATACCCCCGCCGTGTAGGGGGCTATCTTTTTGTGCCTGTCGAACCGCTCCTTCAGGCCGAGATAGATGGTATAGACCGCCATCGGGAAGTTGACCACCGCCAGGAAGGTGTGTGACCAGAGAATGGCAAGGAAGAGGGTCCGGTACTCACCGGCATACCGTTCAGGTGGGAAGAGGGACGACCGTATCAGGTAGAGGCCGACAAAGATGAGCGCAAAGAGGGAGGCGGACAACATCGCCTTTTTATGATACGCCCTGCACCCCTTCCTGATGAGGACAATCCCCGTGATGATCAAAAGCCCGCTCAGACCTATCGTTGCAAGGCTGGTGTAGAGCAGGAGGGCCTTCACTGCTATTACAGTCTCCAGGCGAGAATAATCATATTAAAGAGCAGCATAAGAGCGATGAGCAGGCCCATCTCAATAGCAAACTTCCTCTTTTTAGACCTCGTTTCCTGAGAATTACTATTATGCACTTTTCTTCACCTCCTTTAAAAGAGACATGGTGGTATAGAATACAAAGAGGATACCGCCGATGACGGCCATGAGTGTTCCGATCCCCATGACGGTCAGGGCGGAGAGTATCACGGGGTCGGCGGTGAAAGCAACTCCGTAGGTCTTCCTCGGCGCGCCGAAGAGGCCCGATACGAAGAGGCCGAGGATAAAGAAGACCATCCCCACCCCATAGATGACCGGCTGAACCCGCGCGATGCGCTCCCCGAAGAGCCGCTCCTTGCACTCCTTCAGCAGATAGTAAGAAAGGCCCATGAGGGCGAGGGTGAGGCTCGTTACAGCACCGTGGTAGTGGGCGGGAACCCTCAGGTCGTTTCCAAAGCCGCTGTAGGCAATCGCCATACCGAGGGTGTAGATTGCCATGGAGAGAATCAGGGAGAGGGAGGCGACGGACCTCCATTCCCTGCCAAGACCCCTCAGCAGATGGACAACATGGATAAAGATAGGGATACCGAGCCCGATACCGTAGATGGCCTCTGACGCTATCTTCGCATTGCGCGCGATGGGATCTCCCGTGAAGGGGATAACAAAGAGTACGAGAGCCGAAAGGGGGAAGGCCAGAGTAACGTACCTGAGAAAAGGCCAGGACGGGCCGCTCCGCTCCACTCTCTCCTGAAGGGCATACCCGACAGCGACCAGGAGTGCCCCGTTCATGACCTGCTGGATATGACCCGGTATCCAGAAGAGCCGCTCGTAGTAGAGAAGGGGTACCTCATCCCCCCTCTGGAGCGCCAGTGACACGACCATCGATGCAATCATGATGACCGCGATGATGACCGAACCCGCAAGGGCGCCCACCATGAGATTGATTGAAGTGAGGTGCTTCATCCCCTCCCTCAGATAGGTAAAGGCGTTCACCGCGAAGCCCACAAAAAAGAGTCCCAGTCCGATGAGGAAGAGGGGGGTATCGATGGTCGGTACGTAGTTGTTGGGGACGGCGTCACCGCTGCCGAGGAACACCGAGAGGGTGACCATGGAGGCGCCGATGAGCGCAATCCATCTGGTCACCCGCAACTCTGCACCTTTAAACGAGAGACTCCAGAGAACTACGGCGAATGAGAGGAGCCAGAGGAGTATGGCAAGGATGACATGCCCCACCAGCGCGTGATGCATGTAATCAGCAGGGAAGTAACGATAGCCGAAGGGGGTTCTGCTCATCCCGACCAGAAAGGCAAATCCTCCTCCGATGCCAAGGAAGAGGATGGCAAGGACAAACCAGTTGTAGGTGTACCTCTTCTCCATGGGCTACATCATATCGACGACCATGGCGGTAAAGAGGAGGGTGAGATAGAGTATGGAGAAAAAGAAGAGGAACATATCGCATTTACGGTCGGAGCGGAGAAAACGAACACCGATGATAAGGAAGATGCTGCCCAGCGTTACGGCCGTGACGAGGTAGACAACACCCGCCACGCCGGTGAGAGAGAGGAGAAGGCTCACCGGAATGAGGAGGAGTGTATAGAGGACAATCCTCACCTTGGTGGCATGTACCCCCTTTGCCACGGGGATGACGGGGATCGACGCCTTTGCGTAATCCTCCCGGTACTTGAGGGCCAGGCTCAGCGCGTGGGGCTGCTGCCAGACGGCTACGACGGCAAAGAGGAACAGCGCCGTACTGTCCAACCCACCGGTGATGGCGGCGCACCCGATTACTGGCGGGAGGGCGCCGGCCAGACCGCCGACCTGATTGGCGAAGGGGCTTCTCCTCTTCAAAACGATTCCGTAGAGGAAGACATACCCGAAAACGGCACAGCCCGTAAGGAGCGCCGTCGCACTGTTTATCGCAAGAGCGAGCGTGGCGAGTGCTCCCGCAACAAGGGCAACGCCGGTAATGAGTGCCCTCGTGGGCGAGACCGTCCCGGCGGCAAGGGCCCTTGCCGAGGTCCTCTCCATCAATCTATCAATATCCCTGTCAAAGTAGTTGTTCAGGAGTGCCGAACCGGCGGTTGCGATTCCTACGCCCACCAAGGTCCAGCAGATGAGACCGAGATCGTACTGCCCCCTCCCCCCCATGTAGATCCCCGTGAGGGTGGCAACGATGACGAGGCCGACGATCCCCGGCTTTATAAGGGTTATGTAGTCGGCAAGGGAGGCCCTTAAGGGGAGTGTGCTCTCCATGGTGTGCCCTCTCATAGCACTTCACCCCTCCTTTCCGCCCTATGAGACAGGAGGTACGGCATCGCCTGATAGGCAAGCCATCCGAGGAGGAGGAAGCCCGTCGCACCGTGGAGGATGATTGCCGGGAAGAACATACCCGTTACAACGATCAACACCCCGAATATGGCCTGAAGCATTACAAGTATAAGAGTCACCAGGGACGGGGTGATCTCTCTTTTTCTTCGAAGGGCGTTATAGAATATTGATATCGTTAAAAGGACCACTCCAACGGCGATGACACGGTGAAAGAAATGGAGGGCAACGGTGTGCTCTGAAAGGCCTGGAATGATCCGGCCGTTACAGAGGGGAAAGTCAGGACATGCGAGGGTAGCCTGTGAATACCTAACCAGTATGCCGAGGATGACCTGGGTGAAGCCCAGACAAAAGAGTATGAAGAATGAACTCGATTCAGATACGGCCGTGCTATCAGCCACATACCTGAAGGAAAAGGTCAGGCAGATGAGAATCAGCGTGGAGATGATGAGATGTGATGAAATGACCGCAATATTGGTAAAGGTGCCGAGTTCAGGCGCCTCGATGAGGACCGTTACCCCGCCGAGCACCACACCGAAGAACAGGAGACCCACGACCAGCGAGGTAAAGAGACGCGGCAGCCCCCTGTAGTTAAGCCAGACGAAGATAGTCGAGAGGATGATCAGGATACCCGTAATGCCGCCAAGGAGCCTGTGCCCCCACTCGAACCAGACATCCATCCTCAGGGGAGGCCGTACCGTCCCGTAGCAGAGGGGCCAGTCGGGGCAGGCGAGCCCCGATGCCGTCGAGGTCACGAAGGTTCCCATGACCATCAGGAGGTAGGTAAAAAAGACCGTTGCGCCGAGAAGAAGGAGAAGCCGTAACGACCCCCCCCCTTTTTCCATATAAGCCGTATTCATAGATAACCTCGTTCCCCTCCCCCTTTCCTCACCCCACTCTGCAGGAAAAAAGAGGAGAGGCCGGGGGAGGGAGCTTTTACGTCACGAAAGAGTATTTACTTTTCCATCCGTGATACTTCCAGGGACCTATCTCCCGTAACCGTAGGGGTCCCAGTCGCTCGGCAGGTCGAGTTCCTTGCCGCCGAAGTTGCCGGGGCCGGGAGGTGTGGGGGTATGGGTCCACTCGAGGGACTTTGACCCCCACGGGTTGTCCTCCGCTTTCTTCCCAAAGAACGCGCCGTGAAGCCATGTTATCAGTATCAAAAGAGCCCCGATGCCGATAACAATGGCGCCGAAGGTCTGTATCCTGTGGAGGTGCTCAAACTGGGGGAAGTGGCTGTAGTCGAAGTAGCGCCTCGGCATACCCTGAATGCCGACGAAAAACATGGTGAAGAAGGTGATATTGCTGCCGATAAAGAAGAGCAAGAAGGCGATCTTCGCCAGTCCCTCGTTGTACATCTTCCCGGTCATCTTGGGGAAGAGGTAGTAGACCCCTCCGAATATGGCGAAGGTGCCCGATACGGCCATGACATAGTGGAAGTGGGCAACGACAAAGTGGGTGTCGTGGAGAGCCAGCATGAGTGACACCATCGCGTGGGGGATGCCGGTAAGACCCCCGATGAGGAAGAGGAAGATGAAGGCGCAGGCGTAGAGCATCGGCGTCTTGAACTCTATGGCCCCCCTGAAGAGGGTTCCCACCAGCCCTATCATCATCAACCCGACGGGCACACTGATCATGAGGGTGCTGACCATCATACCGGCCCTGATCCAGTTGGGCATACCCGACGCCCAGAGGTGGTGGACCCAGACCTCGCCGCTGAGGAGCGTCGTGCCGATGAAGCCCCCCCAGATCACCACCTTCCTGTTGAAGATGTTGTTCCTGGCGAAGGTAGCGATAATCTCATAGACAATCCCCATCATCGGCAGAAGGATGACATAGACTGCGGGGTGAGAGTAGAACCAGAAGAGGTTCTCGTAGAGGAGCACGTCACCACCCAGGGACGGGTTGAAAAAGTTCGTTCCCAGATACTTATCGAGGGTTATCAGGGTCACCGCCGAACCGAGGACGGGGACAAAGACCAACTGCAGGATAAAGGCGCACACGGTGGCCCAGAGGAAGATATTCATGTTACTCCACGTCACGTTCGGCGCGCGCATGTAGATGATTGTGGCAATGAGGTTGATACCGCCAACAATGGATGAAAAGCCCATAATCAGGACGGTAAAGGTGTAGAGCGATGTGTTGCCAGGCGAAATGAGTGAGTATGGGGGATAACCGGTCCACATGATGTCGGGAGGGTTCGGCACGACAAAGGTCAGGAGGGCGAGTATGATGCCTACCCAGAAGAGCCAGAGGCTCAATGCGTTCACCCTCGGGAAGGCGACATCCTTGGCGCCAATCATTATCGGTACCAGGTAGTTCGCCAGGAAACCGGTCAGTGCCGGTATCTGAAAGCCGAGTATCATGGCGGCCCCGTGGAAGTAGAGCCATACGTTATATGTCTGGGGATTCGTTATGGTCGGCCCTACCGATGAGAGCTCGATCCTGATAAGCATGGCCATGGCGCCCGCCACGGCGAATGCCGCGAGGGATCCTATAAGGTAGAGGACGCCTATCCTCTTATGATCAGTGGTGAAGATCCACTCACTGAGGTTCTTTCCGAAACTAGCCGACTGACTCATGGTCTAGGCACCTCCTTCTTCTTGATTGGCTTTTTC
>JBHHXU010000118.1:0-5600 GCA_046757185.1 Thermodesulfobacteriota bacterium | reverse complement strand
CTATGAGCGACAATGTATTTGATTCTGTAAAATCATTTTTTTCATCTCTCTTTGATGAACCTTCAACGGAAGGTAAAGCGAAAGAGGAGAAAAAGCCTGTTGAGCTTTCACGACCCTTTACCCTGGCTGATGATTGTGACAAAAACTCCCCTCTCTTGAAGGAGATAATGGAGGAAGACCTCAGAGGCCTCGATACTCCCCTCAAGCTGATGCACCGGTACGCGGAGATTCTCAATGAAAGGAGCTCCGACCGTGAAATCGGGAGAAAGCTGGATGCCCTCTTCCTGTGCGGAAAGGTTCCGGAGAGCCTCGACGGCTTCTATCACGGCGTCACCATAAGCCTGAGAACCGGTCTCAACAGTTTCGGCAGGCTGGACGAGATAAGGAAGAGACTCAACATCGGCGACACCCTTGATCCCATGCAGATTGTCTACGGGAGACTCCTCTCAGACACCTCCCCGTGGGCGGGGAAGAACTTCACGAAACTCACCAGGGAGAAGGTCGGCACACTGACGGACGGTTTCGACACGGGAGAGGAGACGACCTACCTGGGCATCAACTCCTTCAGGAAGGACAACAGGGAGGTCATTAACAATATCGCAGGCCAGATCCTCTCCACCATCATAGACATGGAGAGTGTCCCCGGCCCGGAGAGTCAGCAGCGGTCGTGGATCTACGCCAGGGGGGGGCTCTTCCTGGCAAAGAGAGAGCAGTCTGTCGACCCGGACCACCCCGAAAAGGAGGTGGTGGCCCTCAACTACCGGTGGAAGGAGATGGGGAACAGGTTCCCGAACAGGCTCCTCATCGACGAGGTCGTCCAGATAGCCGACGGGCTCCTCCTGGGCAAGCTCTACTACGCAACCGCCCTCAAGTATGTCTCACAGGAGTACGACCCTGAGGTCTCCAATGAGGATTACAAGTATCGCAACTTCGGCTACTTCCTCCTCATGGACGACTCGTGGCTCCATGAGAAGAATATGCTCTTCCCCGAGCTTACCTACAGGATGGCGGACAACCTTCCGGAAAAGTTCGGCACCTTCACCCTCACCGCATCTCCTGAGGCGAAGGCGATACAGGAGAGTCTTCCCAAAGGGAAGACGGTCCTCCACTATCTCCAGAGCCTCTCGGAAGGAGTGAAGGAAGGGGAGGAGAGCGAAGAGCGGTACTTCAAGGAGATACACAGACTCTTCATGTGCGGCCAGAGGCCTGACGGCATCGAGGGATTCTTCCACGGCGGGGTGGTTGCCTTCAGGAGCGGCGGCTTTCTCAGGAAACTGGGCACCAATGTCCTGAACGACCTCTGGCCGAAGGTCCGCCCCTTCTCCCCCTGGACGGGAAAGACCTTTACCCCTACGACGGTCAAGGGGATCAAGAAGTATATCGGCGTCGATGCCGAGTACTATAAGGATGCAGCGCCGGTCATTCTTGGAACCAATACGTACAAAAAGGAGCTTGATATCACCCTCCCGGCCACGGCCCTGATCGAGCAGGTCAGGATGGTTGGCATGGCGGTGGAGTATCCCGACGAGAGAGAGAGGGATGAGGATATATACGTGAAGAGTTTCTTCTTCATCGCCTCAAACGGCAAGTCGGTCAATCCTGAGAATAAGGGAAAGGAGGCCCTTCAGTTTAACTACCGGTGGCCTGAGTTTCACACGATCACCCCCGACAACCTCTGTATCGATGAGCTGGTGCGTATCGCCGATGGGCTCTACCTGGGGCAACTCCTCTATTCAACCGAGCCCGGAATTCCCTATAACCCCGAGAGGGATCCGGGCGACTACAGGTATGAGAACTTCGGCTATTTCATGCTCATGGACGACGACTGGCACGCGATAAAGGAGTTTATCGCCTTTGACACGGAGGGGTAGGGGAAGAATCAATCGCTAGGATTGCGACGTTGAAGTTTAATATCTGAGATGAGTCCTTATCTAGAGGAGGTGTACGATGCCGAATATAGATCTCACAGGAGGCGGGCTGGAGAAGCCCAAGACATCAGCCATACCGAACAACGATCGGAAGAAGATCAAAACCCTCGATGACCTCGCGTTGAGCGACATTATCCTGGAGCAATTCCCGGCGGTCAGGGAGTGGCGGAACCGTCTTTTCAAACAGGAGGGGATGCCGGAGATCTGTGACGAACTGCCACGGCATCTTACGGAGTATATGCAGAGCGCCGAAGCGCAGGGTCTCACTTCACAAAAAAGAAGGGCCCATGCCCTGCACCATGTCTTTACAAAGAAAACCCCTATAGTGGACAAGGATTCCCTGCTGCCCGGACAGACCACCACCAGTTTCGTCGGTCCCGTGGTCCATGCCGATACTATCGGCTACTGCATCTGGCCGGAGCTTAAAACCGTGGCTGACAGGGCTCAAAATCCCTTCAAGATAAAACCTGCGGTGGCCCGTAAACTTAACAGGGAGATATTTCCCTACTGGCTTGAAAGGAGAACGGTTCAGGAATCGGCCCGTTACAGTGCATACGATACGGATGATTTCAAGGATGAGGGCAGGGATAGGGTAAACGGCGGGGACTCTATTGACCCTCCTCTAAAGAAAGGGGCGGGTGAGACGCCGAAGTGCCAGGAAATCTTCGAGCGCGTTGCCTTCTTCCTCTCCGACAAGGCAACCTGCGTCTCCCACACGGTTCCCGATTTCGAGCGTCTCCTGAAGTACGGGCTGGACGGTCTTGCAGCCAGAATGAGGAGCGACATAGAAGAGGGCGTGGCTGACACTCCTGAGAAGGTTGAATTCCTAGAAGGGGTCATCAAGGTCTTCGAAGGCGCAAAAACCTACGCCGCGAACCTGGCCGACAAGGCGGAGGAGGCAGGCAACGCCGAGCTTGCCCGAATCTGCCGGAAGGTCCCGGCAGGACCTTCGGAAACCCTCCATGAAGCCGTGGCGGCCATATGGATCTGCTACCACCTTCTTTTGCAGGAGAATACCAATTTCGGCTTCTCTATCGGCAGGCTTGACCAGTTGCTCAACCCCTACTATCTGTCAGACTGGGAAAAGCTCGGCACCAAGAAGGAGAGGCAAACCTATACCAAACGGGCCGTCGAGCTGATCTGCCACTTCTTCCTCCGATGTTCCGACCACGTCCCCCTCTCCACGGAAGGAGCCGAAAAACTCTTCGCTGGAAGCGGCTCCAACCAGGCCCTGACCGTCGGCGGCGTAAACTACGAAAACGGCAAGCTCATCGACGCGGTCAACGACATGACCTATATCATCCTCAAGGCGACAGAGCTGCTGGCAATCCGCGATCCGAACGTGCACGCCCGCTACCATAAGGAGGTTCATCATCGTGACCCCCAGGGCAACCAGCTTCCACCGGGAGTTACGAGCCCCTACCTCAAGCGACTCTGTCAGGTAAATATCGTCACCAGGGCCACTCCGGCCATTCACGGCGACGCTCCGGTAACGCAGACGATGGCCAGATATTATGAGGCCCATGAGGGTATAGACAGGGAGGAGGCCCTTCAGGACGCCTGCGACTACGCCTCCATTGGCTGCATCGAACAGAACTCCGCCGGTAAACACTACGGCAATACCGGCTCGACGCTGCTGGTGCTGCCCGCCGTTCTTGAGCTGACCATCTACGGCGGCAAGCACAGGAGCGACGGCGTGAGGGAGGAGTCGCCTAACCTCTTCTATGGCACGCCGGAGTACACCTCACGGCCGCTCCGGCAGATGGACTCGATGGAGGAGTTCATAGAGGCCTTCCGCTTCCAGATGGATGAGATGGCCCGGCACACCGTACAGAACAACAACTATCTCGGCAGGACCACGGAAAGGATCAGGCCTGTCCCCTTCCTTTCAGGGCTCTTTACCGGCCCCACGAACACACCGGAGAGCAACAATGCCTCTTTCCGCGACCTTTCGGCGGGGGGGGCGAAGTACAACTCATCCGGCGTGGCGGTCATCGGCCTTGCCGATGTCATCGACTCCTTCTGCGCCATCGACTCCCTCGTTTTCGGCGGACAGGTGACCGCGGAAGAGCTCCTTGCGGCGATGAAGGCGGACTTCGATGAGAACTCCCTTCCCCGGGAGAGAAGGGAGAATGTCTGGGAATCACTGGCCCTCAAGATGAGGAGCCTCTTTGACAACGAGAGGGAAGAACCCGAGCCCCCCCTCACACGAAAAAGGATGAAGGAGATCAGGGAAGCTGTACGTTTGACGCCGAAGTACGGCGCGGGGGTAGCAGAATCGGGCATCTACGACAACTCCATGGCTCTGAAGTATACCAACCTCATAACGGGGATCGTCCAGGAGGCCTACTTCAAGTATCGGACACACCGGGGGGGACGCTACCTGCCGGGATACTGGAGCATGACAAACCACGCCGGTTTCGGGATGCTCTCGAAGGCGACACCGAACGGCCGGAAAAAGGGAGCGCCCTTCGCGAGCGGGATTACCCCCTGTCCGGGCCTCGTCAAGAGGAACGGCGACCCGGTCATGATCCTCGACCACATACTCTCGGTTGCCGAGGTGGACGCCGACACGGTACAAAACGGCTACACCTATAACCTCAGCCTGACAACACGGGACCGGTCCCATTTCGTTGAGGACACCGAGCTCTTTGCCAGGTACATGAAGACCTTCGAGGACGAGGACGGTGTGCTGGTACAGCTCTGCGTCTCAAGCCTCTCCGATTTTATCGCCGCGGACAGGGCCGCGACCGCGGCCGGCAGATCCGACGCCGGTGATGCGGAGCGGAAGGCCCTTGATCCGTACCGGGACCTGATGATCCGTGTGGCCGGCTACTCCGCCTATTTCGTGACACTGAGTCCTGAAATGAGACGGGAGATTATCGATCGGGCCAACTTCGCCCTCGAAACCGGCAGAGAGCAGCACGCCGTACATTCGCTATAACAGCAAAGGAGGTTGCCATGCACGCCGCTTTTCCACGCTTCACACGAGAGATAAACCGGATCATGCAGCTCGGAGCGGCCAACAGCGCGGCTTCCGAACTGATGGACCGGGCCGGTGGCAGGTTCCTCGCCGGAGGGATGGCGATAATGCTGAAGCTCGGATTTACCCTCTTAATGAGGGACAGCCTTCTCAGCAGGGAACAGTCAGAAAAGGCGCTCGACTTTTTCTCCGAGAACTTCGTCATCGTTGACCCCAATGCGGAGGGAGGAAAAAGATACTATCAGGGCAGGTTTCTGATCCGAACAAAAAAACCGGACGATGATATGAACGTCTTACTCAGGTTTTGCCCTGAACCGGACAGGCTTTTTGTTACCACCCCCTTCGGGAGGTGTCTTGATCCCCTGTCGGTGGTTGCTGCCGAGACACTCACAGAGGAGGAGGCGGCGCGGGTTGAGAGAGACCCGGCCAAGGTTGACCTTGTTATCCGTTTCAAGGATGTTAAATCAATCAAGGGGTTGTTGAAGCAGCCGGATGTGGATATGGTCGGTCTCCTCCTTGACAACCTGGTGCAATTGACCGGCAATGTCGGTCATCTCTTTAAGCTCGGCGCCATAGCCGCTAATGTGGAGCAGGCCCTCGACCTTCCAAAATTGTAAGGTTTTTATGCATTATTACAGTAGCGTCCAAACGTTAATTTAGAAAAAGTTCTAACTCATTGAAATATAGGT
>JBHHXU010000117.1:0-5616 GCA_046757185.1 Thermodesulfobacteriota bacterium | reverse complement strand
GCAGGAGGTCGGCAAACTCGTTACACTTATCCTTGAAGCTCGGCTGGAGGTCGAACCGCACCCCTCCTATCCGCATATAGTTCGTGGTCATCCTTGCCCCGCACAGCATCTCGAGAAGGTCGAGGACCATCTCCCGCTCCCTAAACGCGTAGAGGAGGACGGTCATCGCCCCGAGGTCGAGGGCCCAGGCGCCGACGCCGAGGAGGTGCCCACCGATTCGAGACAGCTCGGAGGCTATAACCCGGATATACTTCGCCCGCTCGGGCAGCTCGATATCGAGAAGCTTCTCCACGGCCTGGACATAGGCGAGATTATTCGTCATCCCGGCCATATAATCGAGCCGGTCGGTGTACGGGACAAACTGGGGATAGAAGAGGTTTTCGGCTATCTTTTCCGTCCCCCGATGGAGGTAGCCGATATCGGGCTCCGCCTTGACGATCTTCTCACCCTGCATATCGAGATAGAGGTGGAGGACTCCGTGGGTAGACGGATGCTGGGGCCCCATATTCAGGGTTATCGCTTTGGTTTCTATGGTCCCTTCCTTCTCAATCATTGCTTCTTCTCTTCACCGAACGGGTTATACTGATCCTTGTAGCCCCGGAGGGGATAGTCCTTCCGAAGGGGGAATCCGTCCCAGTCACTGGGCAGATAGATGCGGGTCAGGTTCGGATGACCATCGAAGGTGACACCGATCATATCGTAGGCCTCCCTCTCGGCCCAGTCGGCGGACCTCCAGAGCGAGGTGACCGATGGAACAGACTCCCCTTCATCCACCCTGACCTTCAACCGCAACCGGTGTTTTTTGGGGATTGAGTAGAGTTGATAGACGACCTCAAAGCGCGGAACCGCCCGGTGGCAATCGACGGCGAGCAGATCGGAGAGGAAGTTAAACTGGAACTGGGAATCGTTCTTCAGGTATGTGCAGATATCGAGGAGCCTTTCCCTGTCAACAACGTGTGTTACCTCGTCCCTGCTGACCGTTGTCTCAAGAATTAAGTCTCCAAACTTTGTCGTTACTGTATCGACCAGGAGTGAGACACTCGACAACTTCTTTCCAGACATCAACCACTCCTCGCGTACCGTTCAAAGATAGACGGCATTTCATTCTTTACCTTCTCCTGAAGCTGCATGAAGCCGAAGAGGAGGGCATCCGGACGCGGCGGGCAGCCGGGTATGTAGACATCGACAGGAACGACGAGGTCGGTCCCCTGAACAACACTGTAGGTGTTGTACGGTCCCCCGGCCGAGGCACACCCCCCCATGGCGATTACCCATCTCGGTTCCGCCATCTGGTCGTAGAGCATTTTAACGGCGGGGGCAATCTTCTTCGTCATCGTCCCTGCGACAACCATGACATCAGACTGTCGTGGCGACGGTCGGAAGACGATCCCGAACCTGTCCGTATCGTACCGGGAACAGCCTGCCGCTATCATCTCTATGGCGCAGCAGGCGAGGCCGAAGGTCATAGGCCATAGTGCGGACCTCCTCCCCCAGCTGACCACACCGTCCACTACACCATCGAGGTGCGACGCTTTCGTGAAGCTTGCGACTTTACTCCCCGTGAAATTGATGATGCTCTCAAGGGTGGTAAACTGGGCGTACCCCCCTGATGGATCTTCCTCTAAACCCATTCCAGCGCTCCCTTCACCCAGGCATAGATTAATCCTAATGCCAGGATAGCGATAAAGATAAACATCTCGATAAAGGCGAAGATCCCTATCTTGTTCAATACCACCGCCCACGGAAAGAGGAAGATGGTCTCAACATCGAAGATGATAAAGAGGATGGCGATGACAAAGAAGTGAACCCTGAAGTGGCCCTCATCAGCGTCACCTATGGGCTCCATGCCGCACTCCCAGGGCGACAGCTTGTTCTTGTACGGGTTCCGCGGGCTCAGCATCGCGTTGATGAAGAGCACCATGCAGGCCAGCCCCGTCGTAAAACCGAGTATAATTAATACAGGAAGGTATGTAAGAAGCATCCTTTCCGGCCTCCTTCAATCCATAAATTTGTTAGAGGTTTTTGGGCTCAATTTCAGGATACTTGCATCGGGTGACTTCTTCTCAGCTGTTACCAGAGCCTTTGAACATTAAAACAACCATCGCGTTTTGTCAAGGGGAAATTAGGACACTGCATACACCCGTTAACGTTCCTGACAGATATTTTCTTGCACAAGGGGAAGGAATCCTGGAACGAGGCAGATTGTTACGAAAGAGGTACAGAGAACGCAATTGAACCGGGATACCTCATTGCAGTGTGGAAAAAATCGGCCGCATCAACTCTACCCGCTGTTACGGAAGTCATTATATGGCAATTCATAATCTCCTCTCCTGGAAGCACGAGATCATGCTACGAAAGGAAAAAAAGGAGTGAGTGAGAATGATATCCTCTGAGATGAGATATGATGGAACAGGCGCGTTCAATCGATGGGAATTTTATACTGATGTGATCTGCACATAAAATATGCCCTCTTTAGAGTGGAGGGCACGGTGCAACTGCTGAAGATGATTTATGGATTGACTTTTTTCCGGCTCACTGTCTCGACCGTCACTCCTTGCCCGGTCTCGACATGAGTCTCTGCCTCTTCTTCTTTTTCTCCTGAACCCCCTGCCACAGGTCTTCCTGCTCCCTTCCGTACTCCTCAAGGAGGTAGAGGGCCTCTTCCTCTACATCCTGTTCCATGAGACCTGCCATTGCACTGCTCAGGCTGATGATATCCCACTTCGGAGGGTGCAGTCTCGCCTCCTCAAGGACCCGGTTAATTACCCACGACCTGTTGATTTCAATGTTATGAGAGTCATAATAATCGAGCATGGCCTTGAGCTCATTGAGAAGATACCCCAGGTAATCATCGACGAGGGAGGATACGCTCAGTCCGCTCTTCGCCTCTTTCAGCTTGTTCATCAGTTGGGCGTACACTTCGCCATCGACGGTAAAGGATTTAACCTTCTTCTTTTTCATAATAGTGACTATATATCATATATTATTTTGTGTCAAGTAAAATAAACCCCCTTTTATTTTTCAAATAGAACAATAATAACAGCTTATTAGACGACACTTCTTGTTATAGTCACTGATCCGTACCGGTGGATTATGAGCGGCTCGGAAAACACAGGACGATTACAGAATGCTCCCGAACAGGTTTCCTGAAAGACTCTACTCAGGCCAACGTCAATAGGGTAACTTCCGGCGGGCAGTTGAAGCGGAAGGGGAAGAGGAGGTTTCCCACACCACGCGTGATGTAGGTCTTACGATTGCCGTCAGAGACGAGTCCTGCCCGGTACTTTTCACCAAACTTCGATGGGATATAGAGCATCCCCACAAGGGGCAGAACCACCTGGCCGCCGTGGGTATGACCGGAGAGAACCAGGTCTATCTCCTGTTTCAGGAGTTCGATATCGTCATTGATATCCGGGTTGTGGCTCAGCAGTATCTTCACCGTGCCTGGCGCCAGACCCCGTGACGCCTGAATCAGTGAGCCTCCCTCCCAGTAGTCGTCCACCCCGAGGAGGTTGATCCTCTGTCCCTCCTTCTCAAGAGGTGTATTGCTGTTTCGAAGCCACACCACATCGAGCCTCCGGGAGAACTCTCTGCATATTGTCCGGGCGGCCTCTTTGCCGCTCCATAGATCGTGATTGCCCAGAACACCGTATATGCCCATGGGGGCCCTCAATCCCCCCAGTGCGTCGATACACCGGTCAAGGTACTTCTTATTGAAATCGCCTACGGAAGAGGCGATAAACTTTGTCGACCCCGAGACAAAGTCACCGGTCAGCACAATCATGTTTGGCCGTTCACCCATTGCCAGCCTCGCGGCGTTTTCGATGAGCCCCCTGCTGACAATGAACGAGGAGTGGAAGTCGCTCAGGTGTGCTATTGTAAGGCCCCTGAATTGAGGCGGGAGGTTGGCAATTTCTATGCGTACCCTCGTAAGCTCTATACCATACCTGCTGGTGTTATAGAACCCCTTTCCAACACCCAGAAGGATCGTGGCGCGTACTGCATTGACTATGAACTGCCGCCTGGTCATCAATAAGATTCCTTGTCCGCTCGAATCATCCGTTAACGCCGCAGGCGCGTCAGGTTATGAGAGTATCGGAACCCTTGTCAGGCGAAACCCCTGCCATCGAAGACCAACAGGACTTCACTGATCTTTTGATTCGCGATTGTAAAGAGCTGAGCAATCGTTATGACCCTGTTGGGTTTCTCGTAGTCGTAGAACACCGCCACACTGTCGCCGTCTTCCACCACATTTACTATCCGATAGCCGCATTTCCCGGGCGGGTCACTCCTCAGACTCTCCAGATATTCAGCGCTGGAACCGTATTGGTGAAATGTGCCTCTAAACGTAAGGTCCGGAGTCAGCAGGGTGGCAAGCCCGTCAATGTCTCCGGCGCAAAAGCACCGTAGATATTCCATTGCCACTTCACGATTTGTCATCATTCGTATATTCGCTGATGTTAGACATCACCGGGCTTTTGGAGCGCATTAGCAGAGAATAAACTCCGGCACACTATATGGTGTTCGGATGTGATGCTTGCTGTTCCCGGTAATGGGCGTTCTGATTTCGTCTTTCCCGCGAAGCTTGTCCCTGCAAGTAGCAAGCAGGGAGCGGGAATCCAGTCAAATCCCATACCTGGATACCCCCGTATCAAGTACGGCATGACGGATTATTAGAGATACCCTCCTCTCTCACTCTTTCAATGTTAACTCATTTTCATCAGTGTGGTCGAATGTTTTGCCATAGATCTCAAGTACCGTGGTTTCCGAATAGGAGAGAGTGTTTCCTTTAATGGTTATCGTATGCCGAAATTCAGTGGTGCGGGCATTGTCACGCATGAACGGTGACTGTACAATACCCCAGTCGGGATCTCCGAGCTTAGCTGAAACGGCCAGGTTCACTGTATCACCTTGACTTCCCGAATCGGTGTAGTTTCCACCGGCAAGCAGACCGACCGACCGGGGAATAACCAAAGAGTGCATCACCACCTTCTCTTTGGCATCCCACATCCAGTAGCCGATTTCATCATGAAACACTTCATTGTTTGACTTACGGCTGACAACCTGATGATAGCGGATTACGGCCAGTGTTTGGGATTCAGCATTGGTGACATCACCGACGGCCTCAAAGGTAATCGTCTCATAATACGGATTTTCTTCAGATCCGTCAGGTGTAGGAGCTATGTCCAGCCCCTTGTCTCCTTCCCAGGTTCCAATAAGGTACGTCAATGGTCCGAAGTCAATCTCGTTGTTCTCTGCCATAATTCGCCTCCTTGAGTTTAATGGTGTATTGTGTCTGGTTGATCACCCAAGGCGTTCGAGTGGTGGTCAATTCGGTTATGGTTTTTTTGATTTTTCTCTCTTCCATAATCTTGCTATCTCTGTAAATTCTAAACCTTCTAATCTTTTTACCTGACAATATTTTTGCCACTCAGAAAGTTTCTTTTTTTCTTTTATTTACTCCAATCTATATTTTCCACATCACCAAGTAATGATGATAATTCGAGCCATTTATTTTATCACCAAATATTCTATTCTTTCTCATAATTGATTTACTCATAACGATTAAATCACCTGCCTGAAATCGCGCAGCGATTTAAGGTCAGGTGTATTTTG
>JBHHXU010000116.1:0-5655 GCA_046757185.1 Thermodesulfobacteriota bacterium | reverse complement strand
TTAAAAAACAACAGGAATTATTAAGGAAAGTGAGAGAAAACAGGTGTCTTTAAAGTACAATCCACGGGAGATAGAGGAGAAGTGGCGGGGCGAGTGGGAGAGGGCGAAGGCCTTCACGGTCACCGATGACGAATCGAAGGAGAAGTTCTACCTCCTCGAGATGTTCCCCTACCCGTCGGGCAGGATACACATGGGACATGTGAGGAACTACTCGATCGGGGATGTCCTTGCGCGGTTTTACAGGATGCGGGGGTACAACCTCCTCCACCCGATGGGGTGGGATGCCTTCGGCCTTCCGGCAGAGAACGCCGCCATTCAGAACAATATCCACCCTGCCGCATGGACCTACGACAATATCGACAATATGAAGAGCCAGCTCAAACGGCTCGGCTTCAGCTACGACTGGGACCGTGAGATAGCGACCTGTGATCCGGCCTACTACCGATGGAACCAGTGGTTCTTCCTCAAGATGTACGAGAAGGGACTTGCCTACAAGAAGCGCTCGTCGGTGAACTGGTGTCCCCGGTGCGTGACGGTCCTGGCTAACGAGCAGGTCGATGACGGCCGCTGCTGGCGGTGTGAGAGCGAGGTTGAGACACGGGAACTTGAGCAGTGGTTCCTGAGGATTACCGACTACGCCGAGGAGCTCCTCGCAGGGTGTGACACCCTCTCCGAATGGCCCGACCGTGTCCTGACGATGCAGCGCCACTGGATCGGGAAAAGTATCGGCGCCGAGGTGCACTTTCAGGTGGTCGATTCAGAGGAGGTCATCACCGTATTTACGACACGGCCCGATACCCTCTACGGCGCCACCTTCATGAGCCTCGCGCCGGAGCACCCCATGGTCGAGGGGCTCATCAGGGGGAGGGGGGAGGAGGGGGAGGTGAGGAACTTCATCGAGACGGTGATGAGAGAGGAGAGGAGACTCGGGGCCGAGGGGGTACAGGAGAAGAGGGGGGTCTTTACCGGCGCCTCCTGTATCAACCCCGTTACGGGGGAGCATATTCCCATCTACGTTGCGAACTTCGTCCTGATGGAGTACGGGACCGGGGCGGTCATGGCCGTTCCCACCCACGACCAGCGTGACTTCGAGTTCGCCGGGGAGTATGGACTGCCGCTGAGGGTCGTCATCAACCCGCCCGGCGAGGAGCTTGATCCGGCGACAATGGAGGCCGCCTATGAGGACGACGGGATAATGGTGAACTCCGGTCCCTTTGATGGGATGGGGAACAGAGAGGCCATAGAGTCCATCGTCAGCCACCTGGAGGAGAAGGGGCTTGGAAAGAGGATGGTAACCTACCGGCTCCGTGACTGGGGCATATCGCGTCAGAGGTACTGGGGGTGTCCCATACCGGTCATCTACTGCGAAAAGTGCGGCATTGTGCCGGCGCCCTATGAGGAGCTGCCGGTCATCCTCCCCGAGGACATTACCTTTACGGAGGGGGGCATATCACCGCTGAAGGGCTCCGGGGGTTTTGAAGAGGCAACTTGTCCTACGTGCGGCGGCAGGGCGAGACGGGAGACCGACACGATGGACACCTTCGTCGATTCGTCGTGGTACTTCCTCCGCTATGTCTCCCCTCATGAGGAGTCTCTCCCCTTCGACCGCGACAGTGGGAGCTACTGGATGCCGGTTGACCAGTATGTGGGCGGGATCGAACACGCCGTGATGCACCTCCTCTATGCGCGGTTCTTTACCAAGGTCCTCAGGGACATCGGACTTATCGCCGTCGATGAGCCGTTCAAGAGGCTCCTGACCCAGGGGATGGTCTGCAAGGAGATCGCCCGGTGTCCGGAGGACGGCTACCTCTCCCCCGATGAGGTCGAAGAGGAGAAGTGTCTGAAGTGCGGGGTGGTGGTGGAGATCGGCGCCGTGGAGAAGATGAGCAAATCGAAGCGGAATACGATTGACCCCGATCGGATAATAGAGCGGTACGGTGCGGATACGACCCGCCTCTTTACCCTCTTTGCGGCCCCTCCGGAGAGGGACCTGGAGTGGAGCGACGAGGGGGTCGAGGGTTCCTACCGCTTCCTCTGGAGGGTCTGGAGGCTCGTTGGCGACAACATTGACGACCTGAAGGGGGTTGAGGCGTACGACGGTTCGGGAGAGCTTCACGGCTACCTGAGGGAGATGCACGGTCTGACCCACCGGACGATTAAGAAGGTGACCGAGGATATTCAGCGGCGCTTCCACTTCAACACGGCTATCAGCGCCGTCATGGAGCTGGTGAACGCCCTCTACCAGTGGAAGGGGGAAAAGAACGGGATGGCGGCGCCGGTCTTGAGAGAGTCGGTTGAGGCGGTCATTCTCCTCCTGTCACCCTTTGCCCCCCACCTCTGCGAGGAGCTCTGGGAAAGGCTTGGAAAGCATGAACCCCTCTACCGGTCGAAGTGGCCTTCGTACCGTGAAGAGGCGCTGAAGGTGGATGAGGTTCTCATCGTCGTCCAGGTCAACGGCAAGATGCGGTCACGTGTCGGTGTCCCCGCAGATGCGGGGGAGGAGGAGGTGAAGGGGGTGGTGCTGGATGATGCAAAGGTGGGGGAGTGGATAGGGGGCAAGGAAATCAGGAAGACGATCTATGTATCGAAGAAGTTGATGAACCTCGTTGTCGGCTAGGGAGGTATAGTTGAAGGATGACGTTTTTCGTGATACGGGAGGGGTGAAGAGAGGAAGGGGTTCATGGACGGTATGCCTCTTTGTCCTCTTCATCATTTCTCTGTCTGGGGCTCTATCGGGGTGCGGCTACCATATAGCCGGCAAGGGCGGCTCCATGCCGGGGGGGGTCACGACACTCTCCATCCCCTTCTTTCAGAACCACACACAACGTCCCGATGTGGAGACCGTCCTCACCACCGCCATCGTCGACGAGTTCATCAACACGGCATCCCTCCAGGTCGTGAAAGGCGGGGAGGGTGAGGCCACCCTCCTCGGTGAGATCCACACATACACCCTTACACCGGTATCATTTGACAGCACCGATGTGACCCAGGAGTATCGGTTGTCGATCGAGGTGGATCTGAAACTGGTCAGGAGAAGCGACGAGGGGATACTGTGGGAGCGGAAAGGGCTCACCGACTACGAGGACTTTAAGGTCACCGCCCTCGATGTCGATGCTACCAAGGCGGCAGAGCGGGAGGCACTGGAAAAGATGGCGAAGGATATGGCGCGGCTCATAAAGGAGCAGATGGTGGAGGACTTCTGATGGCGAATCAGCCGGATAGAGAACTCTTTCCCGTCTACCTCCTCTACGGGAACGAAGGGGCCCTCGTTGAGGATGAGGTTGGGAGGATCAGGGAGGAGGCGCTGAAGGGTGGGATGGCCGACTTCAACTTTCACCTCTTTATCGCCCGTGAGGCCGACGCAGCCGAGATTGTCTCGGTTGCTATGACGATGCCGGCCATGGCCAGGAGGCGGGTGGTGGTGGTTAAGGGGATTGACTCCCTCAAGGCGAGGAACCAGGATATCCTCGTCGACTATGTGAAGGCGCCGTCCCCCTCTACCTGTCTCCTCCTCACGGCGGAGACAGGCAAGGTGAACAAAGGCTCCGCCCTCTATCGTGCGGTAGCAAAGAGCGGTCACATAGAGCTCTTTAACAGGCTCTCATCAGGCCGTCTGGAGAGTATAATAAGGCAGGAGGTGAGGGACGGGGGGAAGAGGATAACCGACGAGGCCGTTGCACGGCTCCTGTCTCTGACGGGGAACAACCTGCGGAGTGTGCGGGGGGAGTTACAGAAAGCGCTCCTCTTTGTCGGCTCAAAGGCGGTGATAGACCATAACGACATTGATGATGGTGTGGCGGATGTGAAGGAGGAGAGCATCTTCGATCTGGCGGATGCAATCGGGAAGAGGGAAGGTTCGAGGGCCATCTCCATCTTCAACAAGGTATCAGACGAAGCTCCCGTCAAACTCCTCGGGGCCATCACCAGGCAGTTCAGGATACTGTGGAAGGTCAAGGCGCTGCGGAAGAGGGGGATCGGTCAGGCAAAGCTTCCATCACACCTGCGAGTGCCGCCCTATCAGGTTCAGGGGTATGTTGCGCGGAGCAACAGATTTACGGAGGATGAACTGTCACGCATATTTCACCGTCTCAGGGTAATCGACCGGGAGATAAAGAGCGGGGGAGTCCCGCATCGCATCTCCCTGAACCGTTTTATTGTTCAGTTGTGCAGTTGAGCTAAGGCGGCCTGTTTCAGCCTGAGGTAACAGGGAGGGGAGAGGGTCGCTCATTGAGAGGAGAGGGAATTGACGGCTCTGGTAAGACGGGATATCTTCCTCGATGCGTTGTTTCTGTGGAGAACCCCTTTGGAGACGGCCTTGTCGAGGAGAACTACTGCAGCAGAGAGCGTCTGTTTTGCCTCTTCACCATTGCCCCCGACTACAGCCTCGTTCACCTTCCTTGTTGCGGTCTTGACGGCAGATTCAACGGCATTATTCCTCTCTCTTCCCTTGAGGCTCTGCCGATACCTCTTTATAGCTGACTTGTGAGTTGCCACGTTATTACCTCCAAAATAAATTCTATTAATTATTTAATATCCCTGTCACAATGTCAAGCCCTTTTACGGGGGGCGGATGGCTTTTTAGGAGATGTGAATGAGTGAGGGTGAAGAGAAGACCGGTATGCAAAAGGAGACCGTGTCGTCGAAGAGGGATATAACCGGAGCGGCATCGGTTGTCGGATCCGCGACCCTTCTGAGCAGGATCTTCGGTTATATACGGGATGCGGTCATCGCCTCCGCTTTCGGCGCCGGCTTTGAGACCGATGTCTTCTTTGTCGCCTACAGGATACCGAATTTCTTCAGGAGGCTCGTAGGGGAGGGGGCCCTCACCGCATCCATTGTGCCGGTTTTTACCGAGGAGATTGCATCGGGTTCGCGGGAGAGGAGGAGAGCCCTTGCGTCGAGGCTCATCACCCTCTTCGCCGTCATATTCCTCGTCATGACCATCCTCGGCATCCTCTTCTCCCGGCAGCTGGTGGGTCTTCTGGCGCCGGGTTTTGCCGCTACGGAGGGGAAGCTGATGCTGACCGTCTCGATGACCCGGTGGATGTTCCCCTTCCTCTTCTTTATCGGGCTCTTCGCGGTGGCGATGGGTCTCCTCAACTCGCTGAAACACTTCATGGCGCCGGCCCTGGCTCCGGCGCTCTTCAATATTGTCATCATCGCATCGGTTCTCCTCCTCGCCGGTCTCCTCCCCAATCCCCTCTATGCACTCGCTATCGGCGTTGTCATCGGAGGCCTGGTGCAGGCCCTCTTCCAGTGGCCCTACCTGAAGCGGAACGGGATATCGATAAGACCTGTGTGGGGCCTGAGAGATGCAGCCCTGAAGAGGGTACTCCTCCTCCTGGGTCCCTACACCCTTGGGGTGGCGGTCTATCAGATAAATATCTTTGTCACCCAGAGATTTGCATCGGCCCTCCCCGAGGGGAGCGTATCGTACCTCTACTATGCCGACAGGCTCGTTCAGCTCCCCTTCGGTGTCTTCGGCGTCGCCCTTGCCACTGCCGCACTGCCGTCGTTGTCACGCCACGCAACGGGGAGTGAGTGGAGCGCGTTCAGAGAGGCCTTCTCATTTTCCATGAGGATGGTCAACTTTATCATGATCCCCTCGATGGTCGGTCTCATGGTGCTCGGTCCCCCCATCATCTCCGTCCTCTT
>JBHHXU010000115.1:0-5663 GCA_046757185.1 Thermodesulfobacteriota bacterium | reverse complement strand
TTTCTCTTGTCTATATAAAATTCTTCCCTGATCGTAATATATGAGCCCATACAGAGACGTAAGCTTTGGATTAATCTCCGCATATCTCTCCGCATCCTTAGCGATTTCTGCCATCATTGCATAGCTTCCGCCCCATCGCGGTTCATTCGCCCATGAGCTGATTGATCTTATAAGAAAAGAATGGGGAAATAATTCCAGTCCTTTATTAATCATGATATCTTCGGCGGTACCATTTGCAGTCGCGTTATATATCCCTATTAATAGGCGATAAGCGGGCATTACCTTCGGATTGATCTCTAATGCAACCTTAAGATTTTCCTCAGCCTTTGAAAAATACGATTCCATTCCTTCAAATTGCTCTTCCGACGTATCCCGGGACCATTCATTGCCTCTGCTTTCCCAGCCCATCGCGTAGTAGTATTGAGCGATGGCAAGGTATGGCTGGTACTTATCGGGCGAATGATTTTTCCAGGCCTTGAGTGGTTTTTCAAATGAGGAATCGGTGTTAAAAAACACACGATAGGCATCATAAACGCTGTACTCATCGGTTTGATCCGCCTCAAAGTTTTTTTGATATTCTTCTAATACGGCATTTAGCTGTTCAAATTGTTGAGCCAGCAACATTTGTCGCAATTCGACTATCCGGGCGACAGTAATGGTCTCTTTCGGCTCTCTTGAAACTGGAAGATTCTCTGTTGCCGTTGGTACTTCATACGCCGTCCCAACCGGGAAAAACCTGGAAGGATCAAATTGAGGTCTGGCAAAAACAATTAATAAGATTACCGCTGCTCCCATTGCCGTTACCGTCCATAGATCAGCCTTTTTGATGCCTTGGTCGTCTATTTGGGGGGGAAAGGGAATGGAGGCTTTTCCTGAACCATTCCTGGATAGACCTGTCGAGGGGGGTAACGGTTGTATGGTAACCGTTCTATGAGTCTGCCCTGAAACCTTACGAGGGGCTGAGGGCGCCGCGTCTTTTTGTGGATATGCCGCTGTTGAAGAAGTTGCGGCAGCGGCCTGCCTCTTCTTTCTCTCTTCGTCACCCTCAAGAGGGGGAGAGGTTTCAACCTTTCTGAAGAGAAGGATCTTTTCATTGCAGGTGCGGCAGGCGGCATAGCGCTTGACGTTGGGAGGGATCTTTTCATCGGCAATGGTTCCCAGAACCTTTTTACATCTTTTACAGTAAACGTCCATCTTACATCTCCCCTTCACTCTGCATGGCCTGCAGATTGTGTACCCTTTCAGCCGTTTCAGGATGGGTGGAGATCAAAGACCGGCCCGGGAAGTCGCCTTTATCCCCGGTAATTCGGAGGAGAATATCCTCGAGAGGTTTTGTCCCCCACCCCTTCTCTATCATGTATCGTCCAGCCCCTTCATCCGCCTCCCGTTCAAAGCTCCGTGAATAACCTGTTTTCGCCAGTACTGTCGGAAGGGTGGAGGCGACGGATGTGATGGATGCTATATCCCCGGCCAGGGCTGAGACGAGGAGGAAAACCCCGGCATCATGAAAAACAGTTCGCATCCCGTGACGCTTCTCCACGTGCGTGATTTCATGGTAGAGGATTCCGATAAGTTCCTCATCGCTTTCCGATATATTGACAAGCTCATCCGTCATTAAAATCAGGCCCGAGGGGAGGGCAAAGGCATTGGCCCCGATAATCTTCCTGCCCTGCCGAAACTCAAGGCGGAAATTAAACGCCCGATCCTTACCGGCAACAAGGGTCTCAAAGATCTCCTCAAGCCCATTGATTCTTTCCTCCTCCAAACCGGTCGGCGCCAGATAGCGCTCATCCAGAACCTCAAGGGTGTGGAGGCTTATTGTCTCTGTCACTTTTGGCGGGATGGCGGCGGCTGCTGCTTTGGCAATAAGGGGAATGCCGTGGCTTATAAAGAGCCAGGAGCAGACAATCAACCCGGCAAAACAGATAGCTACCGACCGCCAGTGGGCCTCAAGGAGGTTAACGAACCGCATGCCGGGGTTGGTTCCGAGCAATCTTTCGAGACCGGCTATCGCCTCAAGTTCATCCGTATCGCACCGGGCGCCGCCAGGAAGGAGTATGGCGCGGGCCGTCTGGCCCAGGGCCGGCGGTATCTCACAATCCTTAAGGGGTACATCGGCAGCTTTTACCCCTTCGCCTTGTACGGAAAGGGTGTCGCCCAAGAGCTTGACCATAACGGGATAGGCCCGTGAGCTCTTTCCATCGAAATAACTTCCCCTGAATGCAATCATAGGCCGATTTCAAAATCGAAGAAATCTGTCGCGGCATCGCCGACGGCGCTTTCATCTTCCGCCATGGCCGCTGTAAAGTCATCGAGGCTGCAATAGGCCACAAGGGCCAGGTTATCGATGATATAACGAGTACGCCGGATCTTCGCCCAGGGAACAAGGAGGCCAAAAGAAAAAATAATGGCGAGAATATTCGTCATCCGGATCCAGATCAGTTGGCGAACCTGTATAGTGCTTTTAAAATAGACCTTCCCAAGCCTTGCATGATGCCAGCAGTAATTGGTCAGGCGGACAAAAAGGTACTGCTTGATCACTGTAAAAGAGAACAGCATCATCAGGTAGGAAATGATCACCATAAAAAAAATAGTCTGTCCGATCCCGCCACCCGGGCTGCCGCCATAAGCGGCGTTGACCTTTGTCATCAGGGACGCTATGGAGCCTGCTCCCAATCCGAAAAAGAGGGTTACTCCTCCAACAACGGTCAGTATTATCATGACTCCCGCCACGGCATAGATATGGTAGAAAGGAGCCGCCCGGCCTGAAAAGACGGTCCCGGAAGTTCCGAATGCGAAGTTATTGAAGAAGTATTCCTTGCGCCGGTATACCCAGTAGGGTGTGATAAGGCCGAGGGTAAAAGGAATCAGCAACGGAATCAATAAATAGGTGAAGTAGCTCTCCTTCAATCTCCCGCGAAAGCGGAACCGGATGTTTCTGAAAGCGGAATTGTGGGCATAGAAGCGAAGGGATTTATAGATGAGGAATGGAAATAGAATGCCAATGATAACAACGACAACCAGGTTGAGACCAGGATAGAGGAAATTAGATGATGAATAGAGGATGAGGCCGCCCCCCAGGATCAGGTTCCCCTTCAAGATGGCGACAGGGTCAGCAAGGTAATCGAAGGGATGCCCCCCCAGTTTCGTGTGGGCATAAAAGTAACGCCTGGTCCTCACCTTTGCCCAGGCTGCGTATATACCGAAGGTGATAATGGTCAAAAAGGTATTAACGATCCAGATCCTGAAATATTCCCCTGCCGATCCGGAAAATTGAGGCCTGAAAATCGTCCCTTTCGGCTGCCCCGCAACCCTACGAGGGGCAAGAGGCTCATCGGCTTTTTGCTGCGGGGCTACCGGAGAGCTTACGGCAGTGGGAGTTTCACTTTGATTGTTTTCGTCCGTCATCCTGGTCTGGACCATTGTGAGGAGGCGCTGGCATTTGAGCCATGATGGGATGAACGTGGAAGAATGCCCGCTCTATAAATGTTATACCTCCTTACTCCTCTAACGACATATCTCAATCTTTTATAATAAAGCAAAAGATGTGCCATAACACATCGACAAAACAATATGGTTATATTCCAAGGGGTTAGAATTTAGGCGGCGGGGAAACTATAATAAATAAGGGACGAAAGTGACAATTTATGTCATGAATAAGTGAAATTATTACAGATTTTGCAACTGCGGAAGATATACCTTCTTGAAGCGATTTTCTTTTTCTTACATTTTCAATGGCTTACAGTAATAGAAAATAGCGACACATCCCTGTGCCGCGGAATGTCTGAATAAATCAGACTTTCCTGAAGCTTTAGAGCTCCGCCCTCCTCGTGTGCCACTCGGTTGCCTGCTCATAGGTATAGGCTGTCCGTAAAACCGTTTCTTCATCGAGGGGACGACCGATGATCTGTAGGCCGATCGGCAGGTTGCCGGAGGAGAAGCCGCACGGGAGGGAGATGGCGGGTATTCCCGCCAGGTTGCAGGAGATGGTAAAGATATCGGAGAGGTACATCGTGAGGGGGTCTTGAACCCTCTCGCCGATAGTGAATGCGGGGGTGGGCGTAGTGGGGGTTACTATGACATCGCACCGCTTGAATGCCTCATCGAAATCGCTTCTGACGAGGCTCCTCACCTGCGATGCCTTTTTGTAGTAGGCATCGTAGTAGCCCGCCGAGAGGGCGTAGGCGCCGAGCATGATCCTCCGCTTCACCTCGGCGCCGAAGCCGGCATCACGGCTCTTGCAGTACATCTCCATCAGTCCCTTTGCCTTCTCTATCCTGAAGCCGTACTTCACTCCGTCGTACCTGGCGAGGTTGCTGCTCGCCTCGGCGGTGGCAACGAGATAGTAGACGCTGACGGCATATTCGGTGTGGGGAAGGCTGATATCGACAACCTTCGCGCCCCTCCCCTTCAGTATCTCTACGGCGCCCCGCACCGCCCCCTCCACCTCTCCATCGACCCCTTCAATGAAGTACTCCTTTGGAATGCCTATCGTGAGTCCCTCGATGTTTCCCTTCAACGAAGCGGAGTAGTCGGGGACGGGGGCGTCTATCGAGGTCGAGTCGAGGGGGTCGTGGCCTGAAATGACCTGAAGAATGATGGCGGCATCGGTCACATCCTTCGTCAAAGGGCCCGCCTGATCGAGGGAGGATGCGAAGGCGACCATCCCGTACCGAGAGACTCTGCCGTAGGTGGGCTTCAACCCGACGACCCCGCAACACGCAGCAGGCTGACGGATGGAGCCCCCCGTATCGGTGCCGACGGAGGCGGCGCACTCACCGGCGGCAACCGCCGCCGCGGAACCTCCGCTCGACCCGCCGGGCACCCTCTCCGGCTCCCACGGGTTCCTCGTTGTGAAGAAGCCGGAGTTCTCCGTCGACGACCCCATGGCAAACTCATCCATGTTGTTCTTGCCGAGGATGACCGCACCGGCCTCCTTCAACTTCCTTACAACCGTTGCATCGTAGGGGGGGATGTAGTTATCCAGTATCTTCGAGGCACAGGTGGTGAGGAGCCCCCTCGTCGAAAAGATATCCTTGACGGCGATGGGCACACCGGTAAGAGGGGTTATATTCTCCCCCGAGGTGCGCCGTTTGTCTGCCTCCTCCGCCGCCCTCAACGCCCCCTCCCGGTCAACGGTGATATACGCCTTAATCCGCTCCTCTACCTTATCGATCCTCTTCAGGAACCCCTCTGTTGCCTCCCGTGAGGAGATATCCCCCCTCTCCAGCCGTTCACTCAGTTCATGTATGGTCAACTCGTGCATTGCGCCTACTCTATCACCTTGGGAACCCTGAAACATCCCCGCCCCTCCTCCGGAGCGTTCCGAAGGGCGTCGTCATGGGGGAGCGACGGTCTTACCTCATCCTCCCTGAAGACCCTCCTCATCGGCACCGTATAGGTCGTCGGCTCCACTCCTTCCGTATCTACCTCCCCCAACTGCTCCACATAGGCCAGTATCCTCCCGATCTGTTCTGTATAGAGATCCTCTTCTTCTTTCGTAAGCTCCAGGCGGGCAAGGGCGGCGACCTTGGCAACATCCTTCTTTGTGATACCCATAGAACCTCCTCCGACAGGGGTGCACCGTATCACAGGGCCCTCATTCTTTTCAAGGGATTTGGGCTACCGGATACTATTTCCTACACCCTTAGAGACGGATTCGC
>JBHHXU010000114.1:0-5681 GCA_046757185.1 Thermodesulfobacteriota bacterium | reverse complement strand
CGGCGCAGGTTGAGGTCGCCGACGAAGACCTGCGCCTCCAACCCCAGGGCCATGGCGATCTTCTCCTCCTCACTCACTGTGTCGATCCTTCCGTCGTATAAACTGAGAGAGTCCGGCGTCTCTTCCCCTCTATTTTCAGGGAGTGAGAGGTACTGATCCCTCTCCACATTATCACTGCCGTCGATGGCCTCATGGACCATCTCTCTCAGGGGCTCTCCTTCAAGGACAGTGGAGAAGGCAAAGCCGAGTCGCCCGCCCTGTATCACCCTTAATCCGATACCACCGCTCTGCGAAACGTTCAGAGCATCCACCTCTCCCCCCTTCGCCTCAACAGTCAACCCCCTCCGCGTGGCAATGAACATATCGTAAGACTCGACTCGCCCCGAAAGCTCCCTCTGCAAATCCTCGACTGCCATGTTTATGTCCGTCATAACTCTCTCATCACTGCAATCTCGTCACAGTCGGGAAACTTGAAGCACTTCACGCACTCCCCCCACACCTTGTGGGGGAGCACCCCTTTATCGATAGTCTCGAATCCCATCTTCTCGAAAAAGGCCGGCTTATAGGTGAGGGCGAATATCTTGGGGAGGGCCAGCTCCCGCGCCTCTTCCATACAGGCTTTGACAAGCTGCCTCCCTATCCCCCTCCCCGCGGCCTTACTCTTCACCGCCAGGGACTTTATCTCCCCGATATCCTCCCAGCAGACATGCAGGGCGCAGATCCCCTGTATACGACCGTCTTCTTCGTAGATGTAGAAATCCCTTATATTATCGTAGAGGTCGGTGAGGGGACGGTGGAGCATTTCGCCCCTCTTTGCAAACTCCTCAATGAGCCGTGACACCTCCTTGACATCGGTTATCTTGGCCTTTCTGATCAACCTATCCCCACCTTTATTACTTCCCCCTTGCCCTCTCGTAGAGCTCCCTGGCGTGCTCCCGTGTCTTCTCCGTCACCTTCACCCCTCCCAGCATTCTGGCATACTCGTCAACTATCGCCTCATCACGGAGTTCGTTAACACGGGCGAAGGTCCTGCCCTCCTTCGTCTCCTTTGAGACCGAATAGTGGATGTCGCCATAGGCGGCAATCTGCGCCAGATGGGTAATACAGATTACCTGGTGCTTCTTTGATACCTCCTTGAGCTTTCTCCCGATGACCTCTGCCACTCCGCCTCCCACACCCGCGTCCACCTCGTCAAAAATAATGGTAGGAACCCGCCCCGTCGCCGCCACCCCCTTCATGGCAAGCATGATCCTCGAGAGCTCGCCGCCGGATGCCACCCTTGCAAGGGGTTTCGGCTCCTCACCCGGGTTCGGGGAGAGAAAGAAGCTCACCTTATTTATCCCCTTCTCGCCGAGCTTCGTCGTACCGCCCGGGGTGACCTCATTCTCAATCTTCACATCAAGGACGGTTCCACCCATCTCCAGGGTGTTCAGCTCCTCCTCCACCTCTTTTTTCAACCGTACTGCCCCTTCACCCCTCTTCTTGGAAAGAGCAACGGCAATCTCGAAGGCCCTCTTCCTTACATCCTCCACACCCCTCCTGAGCTCATCGATCCTTCCGTCCAGCTGTTTCATATCGCTGAGCTCCTTTACCATCTCCTCCCTCTTGCCGGTAATTTCCTTGACCGTCCCCCCGTACTTGCCCTTCAGTTTCAGCAGAAGATCCAGTCTTCTCCCGATCTCATCGAGCCTCTCCTGATCGAAAGTGATATTCCCGGTATAATCCCTGAAGAAGGATGCAGCCTCCTCGATCTGGTAGCCGCATGTCTTAAGCGACTCCACATGTTGTTTGATCCGCTCATCGTACCGCGCAACCTCGTTGAGCTTGTTGATGACCCGTCCCAGCCTCTCAAGCAGTGAACCCTCCGAGGAGTAGAGTATACTGTCGGCTTCGCTCGTCGCCGCAAAGAGCTTCTCGGCATTCATGAGGAGCTCCCTCTCCCTTCGCAGCTCCTCCTCCTCCCCCTCCCTGAGGGCGGCGTCCTCGATCTCCTTCGACTGGTGAGAGAGCAGATCATACCGTTCCTTCCCCCTCTTCGCCGCCGTTGTGAGCTGTTCAAGTTCCCCCTGGAGCGCCGAAAGCCTCCTGTAGGCCTGCGACATATCCCTCCTGAGTTTACCGAGGCCGCAGAAGGCGTCGAGGGTCTCAATATGCTCCTCAGGCCTCGTGAGGGACTGGTGCTCACTCTGCCCGAAAATGTCGATCAGCTGTCCACCAAGTTCTGCGAGGGTCACGAGGGTCGCCATGCTGTCGTTGATGAAGACCTTGTTCCGTCCCGACCTCGATACGACCCTCTTGATTATCAGGTTCTCATGGCACGGGAGACCGGACTCCTCGAGGACATCCATGACACCCCTGTAGGCCGATATGTCGAAGAGGGCCTCAACAACCGCCTCGTTCTCAGAGGAGCGGATGAGGTCGTTCGCCGCCCTGTCGCCGAGGATGAGCTTTATCGCGTCGATGATGATGCTCTTCCCCGCCCCCGTCTCACCGGTGAAGATGTTCAGACCCGTTCCCAGCGTAAGGTGGAGGCTGTCGATAATGGCAAAGTTCTTTATCCGCAGCTCTAAAAGCATTGTTCCGGTGTTACTCTCCTCCCCCGTTCATTCAATGCCCCTTCCTCTCCCAGAGGAGCCTCTCCCGGAGAATATCAAAGTAGCTCTTCCCGGGGCACTTCATGAGGTAAATGGACGACTCAGACCTCTTGATATCAATCACATCCCCGTCCCCCAGGGGCATGTCCAGCTGACCGTCCATCGTAAGAATGGGTTTGTTGTATTCACCTCTGATAATCACCTTTATTTCCATCCAATCGGGTATGACGACGGAACGGTTGGTCAGGTTGAAGGGACAGATAGGCGCCAGAATGATAGAATGAATCGTCGGGTAGAGGATCGGGCCCCCCGATGAGAGTGAGTAGGCCGTCGAACCGGTCGGTGTCGCCACAATGAGGCCGTCCGCCCTGTAGGTATTGACATACTCCTCATTGATCCTCGTCTCGAGACTGATGAGCCGAGCATGGGTTCCCTTCACCACCGCATCGTTGAGGACCGAGTAGTTTGAGATCTCCCTGTCGTCACGGTAAACAGTGACGGAGAGCATCATCCGCTCCTCGACCTCAAACTCGTCTCTGATAGCCCTCTCCAATGCCAGATAGAGCTCATCCTGCTTTACCGCCGTGAGAAAACCGAGACCTCCCAGATTGAGACCCAAAATAGGGGTCTTCCTGCCGTTCAGGAGCCTCGCCGCGTGGAGGATGGTGCCGTCTCCACCGAGGACGATGATGAGGTCGACCAGCTCCGACATTTCGTCAAGGGAGCAGCCTTTCGCACTCTCTACCTCCTGTGCAAGTTGGGCATCCACATAGATTCCGATGCCCCTCTTGACGAGCCACGCGGCAACCTCTCCACAGGCCTCCACCGCCTCCGGGTGATTCGGCTTTACCATGACCCCTATACTCTTCATCACCATCTCCCCGTAATTACGGTACATTTATCACAATCCCCCATCCATGTCCAAGCATTTTCCAAAAGAAATTGACATTGAGGATGAGTTGCATTACCCTTACGAAAACCTTGGAGGAAGGGGTGTCGGCTCCCCTCTCCACAACGAGAGAGGAACAGGTGGTTTGTCCCGCTCCGCACACAAGAAGACATCACCCATGAAGAAGAAGATTACCTACAGGGAATCCGGCGTGGACATCGATGAGGGCGCCCGACTGGTAGAGCTCATCAAGCCGCTGACCAGGTCAACGATGAGACGGGAAGTCATGGCAGGCATCGGAGGTTTCGGCGCCCTCTTTAACGGATGTTTCAGGCGTTACAGAGAACCCGTCCTCGTCTCCTCTACCGACGGTGTGGGGACGAAGCTCAAGATTGCCTTCATGGCCGACAGACACGACACGGTCGGGATCGATCTCGTCGCCATGTGCGTCAACGATATCGTGACCTGCGGTGCGGAACCGCTCTTCTTCCTCGACTACTTTGCAACGGCCGGGTTGAAGGCTGAAAAGGGGCGTGAGGTCATCAAAGGGGTCGCCAGAGGGTGCAGAGAGGCCGGGTGCGCCCTCATCGGCGGTGAGACGGCGGAGATGCCCGGCTTCTACCAGAAGGGGGAGTACGACCTTGCCGGTTTCGCCGTCGGCGTCGTGGAGAAAAAAAATATTGTTGACGGCACGAGGATCCGCCCCGGCGATATCATCATCGGCCTCCCCTCATCGGGGCTCCACAGTAACGGCTACTCACTGGCTCGGAGGATCATATTTGATCGTTTAAAACTCACCCTTGACGATAAACCGAAAGGGCTGAGAAAAACCGTTCAATCGGAACTCCTCACGCCGACACGCATCTATGTCGGGACGATCCTCACCCTTCAGAAGCGGTTTCGTCTGCGCGGCAGCGTTCATCTAACAGGGGGGGGGCTCATAGAGAATATCCCTCGTGTCCTCCCCGGCGGGTGTAAGGCCATCATCCACCGAGGCTCCTGGCCTCTCCCGCCTGTCTTCACCCTCCTCCGGGGGGGCGGGCCCGTCTCCGATAAGGAGATGTTCAGAACCTTCAACTGCGGGATCGGCATGGTCCTCATCGTCGCAAAGAGGGAGGCGCAGGACGTCATGGCGTCACTGAAGCGGCAAAGGGAAAGGGCTTTCATCATCGGTGAGATACAAGAGAGAAGAGGTAAAGAAGGGGCGGTAGAGTTCCTATGATAAACCTCGGTATCCTCGTATCAGGGAACGGGACCAACCTCCAGTCCATTATCGACGCCATCGAAGCGGGACTCCTTGATGCGAGGATCGCGGTGGTCATAAGCAACAACCCGGACGCCATCGCCCTGGAACGGGCCGGACGTCACAACATTCCGACGGAGGTACTCCCCAACAACGCCTGCCCGTCGCGAGAGGAGTACGACCGGAAGGTGGTCGAGGTATTGAAGAGCAACAAGGTAGACCTCGTTCTCCTTGCCGGCTTCATGAGGATCATCACCGGAACATTAATCAACGTCTTCCCCATGCGGATCATGAACATCCACCCCGCCCTCCTCCCGGCCTTCCCCGGCCTGCACGTACAGAGGAAGGCTATCGAGCACGGCGCGAAGTTCTCGGGCGCCACCGTCCACTTCGTCGACGAGGGGGTCGATACTGGCCCGATCATCATCCAGGCCGTCGTTCCCGTTCATGACGACGATACGGAAGAGACGCTGGCGGCGCGGATACTCAAGGAGGAGCACCGCATCTACCCGCAGGCGATTCAGCTCTTCGCGGAGGGGAGGATCAAGATCAGGGGGCGTAGGGTGATTATCAAGGGGAGTCGTCCCCCGGAAGGGGCGATGGAGAACCCGGAGGTAACAATCTTCAAGTGAGATGAAAAGCTCCTCTCAACCCTGCCTGATCCCCCCTTTTTCCGACGTACTGTTTTCACTACAAAAGCCTGAATGGTTCGCTACGGCTCTCAGTCTCACCCAAAGCCGCAATGATTGAATCGCCACGGGATGACACGGAAAAGACCAAATCAATATTCCGCACTTCGTATTTCGTACTTCGTATTTCGATGTACTATCTACGATGTACGATCTTTCTCGATATACGAATTTTATCTTTCCACATTTAGTGCCACGGATTTTCAGGGTTTAAGACATAGGGGCCTACCCTCTCGGTTCAAGGGACCCGCTTTAGCGGGCGCATC
>JBHHXU010000113.1:0-5682 GCA_046757185.1 Thermodesulfobacteriota bacterium | reverse complement strand
GACCTTTCTCAACCATTCGATTAAATGTTATTTCACGAAGAATTTCATCATACGAGCTATCATCTGGTTGCTCTTCAATAATTTTGTTAATTTTTTCTTTTACTGAAATCATAATTGACCCCCTTTCAATTTCTTAGTTTCAATTATAACCTAAGCCTATGTTTTTTCAAAGGCATAGCAACAATTAGACTGATCCGCATAAGACGCTGAAACAAGATATTCTGTCCCTATAAGACGCCTTTGGTTCAACGATGATTGAGGCAATAAAGTACTATAAACCATGGACTTGCACTGCTTGGGGTATTTATCATGACGTCTTATACGGATCGGTATAAGACGATCCGCGATAATCTCACAATCCATCGACGGGACTGCGTACGCCATCTGTTCCACGATTGAGGAGATGGGTTCTGTGTGACGGTTTGGGTTCACGCTCTCTTGTAACGGATTTACAGCTAAACTACTGTAATAAACCGCTAAAGTCAAGGAAATCAGGATCATGTGTCAGGATCATGAAAAGAAGAAGGTGGGACGGTATTGCTTCTCCTTCACGACATTCATGTGCTTCATGGTAAAAAATATTTGTAACTCATCAGGTGGATAGGCTGAAGGCGGAAGGTTATTAGAAAAAGAGCGCGTGATAAAAAAGGAGTCAGGAGGTCATGGATTTCGATACCGCTCAACCTCTACCTCCTTCCCGTCGGTACGCACCGTCACCGCACCATCCCTGTCGGTCCGGTAGATCGTTGTGCCGAATGCCCGGTACCGCTCCACCACATCGCGATGGGGGAAGTGAAAGGGGTTGTTGTACCCCGCCGATATGACCGCAATCTCCGGTTGCACGTCTTCCAGGAACTCCCTGCCTGACGAGGTACGGCTCCCGTGGTGGGGGACCTTGAGGATTGTCCCCTTCAGATGAACATCACGGTGCAAGAGATCTAACTCCCCCTCATCCTCTATGTCGCCGGGGAAGATGAAGCTTACCTCCCCATAGGTGAGACGAAGGACGAGGGAGCTGTTGTTCTTATCAAGGCTTGAATCGAGCGGCGGGTGGAGGAATTCGACCTTGACGCCGTTTATCTCCAGCGGCTCTGAGTAGAGCCCCCTCCTGATCATGGGAACAGAGCTGCTCTTCAGAGCCTCTCCTAGAGTACCAAGATCACGGTTGCCGTTCCACCAGAACTCGCCTACATCAAATCTTTTTACAATGAAGTGAAGACCTCCGGCATGGTCGGCCTGGGTGTGGCTCAGGACGACGTAGTCAATCCCTCCGATCCCCCTCGTCCTGAGGAAGGGGGCGACAATCATCCTCCCTGCATCGAAGTCGGGTTCATAGCGGGCGCCGCCGTCTATCAACATCCTCACACCGTAGGGAAACTCGACGAGTGCGGCATCACCCTGCCCCACCGAGAGGAAGGTTACCTTCAGATTACTCTGATAGTTGTGGGTAATGTACCGCCAGAGGAAGGGGAGGAGCAGCATAAGGAAGGCAAGGGGGAGAAGAAAACGGACATGCCTCCTCCCCTTCGGGGAGAGAGAGAAGAGAACGACAAGGAGAGCGATTGACAGGGTAATGACGGATGCCCTTGTCGCCCAGAGCACCGAGTACGGTATTTTTGAGAAGAGGCCGACGATCCAGGCCGTGACGGTAAGGCCGTAGTCTGCAAGATGAATGAGGAGTGATGCGAGGCCGTGCCAGAAGGGGAGAGAAAGGAGCGACAGGAGGCCGAGGGGGACAACGATGAAACCGACGAGGGGAACCATAATGATGTTCGCGACGGCTCCGACGGTGGAGACAAGGTGAAAGTGGTAGGCAACGATCGGGGCCGTCCCGATCGCCGCAGAGAGGGAAACGAGGAAGAAGAGGAGCAGCTTTTCCCTTGCTCGTTTAAAACGCGTCTCAGATCCCGGCAGAGGGGGGAACTCATCGCTCCCCTTCAGAAGCGCCTGAAACCGGGGGGTAAGATAAACAATCGCCAGGAGGGCGGCAAAGGAGAGTTGAAAGGAGACGGAGAAGAGCGCCATGGGCGCCAGAACGAGAATAATGAGGGCCGCCATGGCTATCGTGTTGTAGAGATCCCTCGACCGGTTGATGAGGATGGAAAGAACAAAGGCCAGGATCATGATAACGGCTCGTTGTGTCGGCAACGCGAAGCCCGCGAGGAGCCCGTAGAGGATGAGCGGCGGAATCACCGTCAGGAGGGCGATCTTACGAATATCGGCGGCAAGCATCAGCCGTTCCGAAAGCCGCAGCAACCGGTACATCACGAGATAGATGAGCGAGGCAATGATCCCGATGTGGAGGCCCGATATGGCCAGCAGGTGGGCCGTCCCCGTCAGGACAAAAAGCTCCCTCACCTCCCTCCCCACCTCCCCCTTCTCCCCGATGAGGAGGGCCTTCAGGAGCGGGCCGTTGTGGAGCCCTTCACCGTCGAGGAATCCCCTCACCGCTCCACGTACATGCTCCACCCCTCTCCAGAAACGCCATCCCCCTTCGGAGAGCCGTACCAGCCACCTCTCGTTTTCGATGTACCCCGTTACAGAGACGCCTCTCCCCGCGAGATACCCTGCATAATCAAACTCCCCCGGATTTCCGAGTCTTCTCGGTATCTTGAGACGCGACAGGAACCGTACCCTGTCGCCGTACGAGAACCCGACATCGGGGCTGTCCACAGTGAGCATCACCCTCCCCGACGCATCGATGCTCCCCTCCTTCGCAACAATCCTCTCTGCATCGACATAGAGTCTCGTCTTCTGGAGTCGTCTCTCCGGCGACCGGTAGAGGGAACCCTCAACCCGAAGGCCCAGTGGTCCATGGTCACCATCGAGGAAGTTCCTGATATGATTTTCCGGCGTCTGATGGTGCTGTGATGCGTGGAAAAAGATTATGCCGAGGAGGAGGACGGGAATGAGGAGAAAGAGAGCGGTGTACCTCAACTCTCTCTGTACGGCTGCAGCCGCAATGAGGAGGGAGGAGAGAAAAAGGGTGGTTGCTGCCCACCCGGGGAGATTGAGATAGCGCGCGGTTATAATGCCGAGGGTAAATGCTATGAGGAGGGGAACCAGGGGGCGCATTCGATGGGATGAATGGAGGGAGGCCTCTATTGAATTCACCCGTCTCCCGATAATCTCGGATAATCCCGACTATACGTGCTACGAACCCTTTATTGTCATCAAGGACAGGAGGGGAGAAGCGCCCTCCTACGCCTTATCCTTATCTTCATCCTCCGATGCAAACGCCTTATCAATGTCAATGATGAGTTCTTCCGCCCACGTATTGAATTCATTCCTGGGAATATTCTGCATATTCAGGAGCCGTACTCTCACCGGGTCTCCCAGTACCCTCTCCAGGAACACCCCTTTGCCGAGGGCCCCCACAGCGCTATCGTAGTACTCTATGATACACCTCATCATCAGGAACTGCTTTTCCAGGGATGCGAAGACGTCATTATCGTTAAAGATGCTCTGCCTTAAAAAGACCTCCCGTATAACCTCGCCCACCTCGAGCAGTATCCTGTCGCTATCCTGGAGCGACTCCACGCCGACGAGCCTCGCTATGTCCTTGACCTCCCCCTCCTTCTGGAGGATAACCATGATCCTCTCCCTCAGCTCCATCCACCCGGAGGTAAGATTCTCCGACATCCACTCCTTGACGCCCTCCATATAGAGGCTGAAGCTCTTGCTCCAGCTCACCGCGGGGAAGTGGCGGCTGTAGGCGAGGTCCCTGTCGAGGGCCCAGAGGACACCGGCAACCCTGAGAGAGGCCTGAGTGACAGGCTCTGAAAAATCTCCCCCCGGCGGCGACACGGCGCTGATAACCGATATCGACCCCTCTCTCTCCGGCCTGCCGAGAACTTCAACACTTCCGGCCCTCTCATAGAAGCTCCCGAGGCGGGTGGAGAGATAGGGGGGAAACCCCTCCTCGCCCGGCAGCTCTTCCAGCCGTGAGGAGATCTCCCTCATCGCCTCCGCCCACCTCGAGGTGGAATCGGCCATGAGCGATACCGTGTACCCCATATCCCTGTAGTATTCCGCGATGGTAATCCCCGTATAGATCGACGCCTCACGAGCCGCAACCGGCATGTTCGACGTGTTGACGATCAGAACCGTCCTGAAGCTCAGGGGCAACCCGCTCTCCGGGTCGGTCAGCTTCGGAAACTCCTGGAGCACCTCGGCCATCTCATTCCCCCGCTCCCCACACCCGACATAGACGATGATATCCGAACGCGCGTAGCGGGCCAGGGTGTGCTGCACCACCGTCTTGCCCGTCCCGAAACCGCCGGGAACAATCGCCACCCCCCCCTCCGCAAGGGGAAAGAGGGTATCAAAAACCCGCTGTCCGGTGAGAAAGGGCTTTCCCAGTCTGCGCTTGCCTCTATGATGCCGCGGCTCCCTGACCGACCACTCCTGCATCAGGTGAACGTGCTTGCCTGTGTCGAGGGTCACCACGTGTTCATCCACCCTGAATTCACCGCTTCGTACCTCCTCTACCACCCCCTCGATACCTACCGGCACCATAATCCTGTGTTCAATCTTCGCCGTCTCCTGTACGACGCCGATGATATCACCACCACTCACCCTCTCACCCTTCTCGACCCTTGGCTCAAACTTCCATAATTTGCTCCTGCTCAGCGGCCTCGGGTGTACGCCCTTCTCAATAAAGGTGGCATTCTTCTCCGTAAGGGCTTCCAGGGGCCTCTGAATGCCGTCGAAGACCCCGGCAAGCAGACCGGGACCAAGCTCAACCGTCAGGGGTTTGCCCGTTGAAAGGACCTCATCACCGAGCGAGATGCCGGCTGTATCCTCGTAGACCTGTATGGTAGCCAGTTCCCCGTCTATCTTGATTACCTCACCCAGGAGACGCTCCCTTCCGACCCGCGCCGTCGCATTCATCCTGATGCCCCCCATCCCGTCTGCAATAACGGTCGGGCCCGCTACCTGGGCTATGACGCCTCTGATTCTCTTCACATCACCCTCTCAACACTATTTCTTTAAAAGTTCGTTACTTCTTTATCTTCAGCCGGTAGCCGATAGCGCTCTTGATGAGATTCGCTATATAGTCCTCCGTCACGCCGACCTTCTGCCACTCCTCGGGGATGTGGATAGGGACGATGACCGGCACACCTTTTCTCTTTATTCTTCTCATGATCTCATCCGGCACACCGGCCAGCATTTTTTCCTCGACTACGAGAACCCCTATCTCCTCATGCCCCCCTTCATCGGAGAGAAAATCGGCAAGATCATTGTCCCCCTCCGCCTCGATAGTCTCTATACCGACCATTTTGAAGCCGAGGGCCCCTCCGGGTGAAAGGAGGGCCATAATCTTTTTTACCCCGACGGTCATTGATAGGCAGCGACAATCCCCCGGAGCTCACCCTGAGGGATCTTGAAATTTATCCCCGTTGCTATGAGCCTCAGTCTCTCAACCTCACTGTACTTTGTATAGAGGAAACAGACAGGGACCGCAATACTCAAGGGCCGCTCCAGAGCGCAACGGCAGATAAAGCGCCTTAGGCCCCTGTTGAGGCCGGTCTCGAGGTGGAGGGGGTTTGTTACATCGACCGTCCTGACGCTCTCCTCCCACTCCCTGCCGTGGAGAACCGAGGGGATCCTCTCCAGGAATTCTCTTACACTCTTCGTCTCAAAGAGGCACACAAACTCCCTTTCGCGAATCTTCCCCCC
>JBHHXU010000112.1:0-5813 GCA_046757185.1 Thermodesulfobacteriota bacterium | reverse complement strand
GACCTTGCCCTTGTGGCAGCCCGCAACCAACTCAGTGGGCACTTTTCAAAAGAGGTCGATGCAATAAAAGCGCGCCTCGTTACCCTCCTGAGCAGGGTGGAGGCGGAGCTCGATTTCCCCGATGAAGAGGATGTCACCATCGCACCCCCTTCGGAGACGGCGGCAGGATTGAAGGAGGTAGAAAGGGGGGTCGCGAGGCTCATTGCAACCTATGAAGAGGGGAAGATTATCACGGAGGGGGTACGGGTGGTGATCCTCGGTCGCCCGAACGTGGGGAAGTCGACCCTCCTGAACCTCCTCCTCCGGGAAGAGCGGGCAATCGTCACCCCCATCCCGGGGACAACCAGGGATATCATTGAAGAGGTGGTTAATATCAGGGGGCTGCCGGTACGGTTGATGGATACCGCCGGTCTCCGGGACGGTGCCGATACCGTTGAGGAGATAGGGCTACGTTTTGCCAGAGAGCGGCTTGAGGGTGCTCACCTCGTCCTCTACGTCACCGATGCCTCTACCTATTCAGAGGAGGATCACCATCACCTTACCACAATCAACGGCAAGAAGGTCATCGTCGTCATCAATAAGATTGACCTTACAGAGAGTAAAGAGATTGAGAGAGCCTCGGCCATTTTTAGTGATTGGCGGGTGGTACCTATTTCCGCTCTTCAGGAGAGGGGGGTCGATGCATTGGAGGAGGCCGTTTTCGAGGAGGCCACCGGTCATTCACCACGTTTTGAAGGGGGAGGGGATGAAACGGTAGTCACCAGTGTACGCCATAAGGTTGCACTCGAGAGTGCATGCGAAGCGGTAAAAAGGGCCTCGGACAACCTTTCTCAATGCCTTTCAGGTGAGTTCCTCGCCCTCGAGCTCAGGGACGCTCTTGGAAAGATAGGGGAGATAACGGGTGAGGTGACAAACGACGCTATCCTCGACTCGATCTTCAGTCACTTCTGTATCGGGAAGTAGTCCCTCCTTATTGAAAAGCGTATCGGCTCCCGGTGGAGTTAACAGCGGGACACTATCTGGTAAAACCGGCAATTATCACGTTAAGAAAACGGGTCACCGCACCATCGTCGGTCTTGCACCCCGTCTTTTCCCACGTCTCCCGGTCAAGGGGCATAGAACGCTCCTCTCCCTTCTTAGAGAGGACGACCATGACCGTATTCCTCATGAAGGTATGGTCGTTACACCCCTTAACAACGACACCGGTGTCGACCTTCGGGAGGACGGCTTCGAGACGCTCCTTCACCTCTTTTGCAAAATCACTCGGCATAGATGTGTCCTTTATGATTCCCTTTGCAGCGCTTCTGGTTTCGCCTCATCGCGAGGCATACTCCCCCCTCTTGGAAATCCATTTTTACTGGTGAAGCGCCTCCCGCCAGCACTGCTCCGCCTCCGCGACATCATCCCTGCTCCCGATGATGAGGGGCACCCGCTGATGAAGCTCTCCGGGAACAATGTCGAGGATCCTCTCCTCACCGGTTGTCGCCGCTCCGCCCGCCTGCTCGACGATGAAGGCAAGGGGATTCGCCTCATAGAGAAGACGGAGCTTCCCCTTCTTCGATTTCCTGTCGCCGGGATAGAGGAATATCCCCCCCTTCATAAGATTGCGGTGGAAATCGGCCACGAGTGACCCGATATAGCGGGCCGTCACCTTCTTTTCTGAACCCCTCTTCTTAAGCATATCAACGTACCGTGCCGTTCCGGGATACCAGTGCGGGGCATTCCCCTCGTTGATGCTGTAGATGCTTCCCCTCGCCGGAACCTTTATATTCTCATGGGAGAGGAGAAAGGTTCCGATACTCTGGTCGAGAGTGAAACCGTGGACGCCGCTTCCCGTCGTATAAACGAGCATGGTGCTCGAACCGTAGAGGAAATAGCCGGCACAGACCTGCTCTGTGCCGGGCTGCAGGAAGTCCTCCGGCGTTGCCGGTCTGCCCTCCTCTTTCTTGCGGAGGATTGAGAAGATAGTCCCGATGCTGATATTGACATCGATATTCGATGAGCCGTCGAGGGGGTCGAAGGTCATGAGGTAGTTGCCTCGCGGGTATTTGTCGGGAACCGGATAGATTTCCTCCATCTCCTCGGAGGCCATTGCCGCCAGATGCCCCCCGTGCTCCATGGCGGTGAGTATGACCGAGTTGGCATACTCATCGAGCTTCTGGACCTCTTCCCCCTGAACGTTCGAATACCCCGCCGCACCGAGGATATTAATCAGCCCCGCCTTGTTTACCTCACGGGACATGAGCTTGGCCGCTCTCGCCAGATCCGCGAGGAGATCGGTAAAGTGCCCCGACGCTTCAGGATGCTTTCTCTGTTCTTCGAGAACAAATTTTGTCAGGGTCATTCCTATCGGCAAAGTTTACCTCCTTGTTACGACAAGTTATATCAGAAGAGGGGCTGTAAATCAACATAGTAGCGTCTCAGAGAATCTCTTCGTATAGTTTTCATCATTCAATCGAAGCTCCACTGCTCTCCTCACTCCCCCTCTTTTGCCAGAAGCCCCTTCTCCTTAACGACCTTGAAATTCCAGGCAAAAAAGAGAAGTGCCGCGGTGAGATAGATACCGTTCAGACCGGCCGCCCAGAGGAGGTCGTTGAGCGGGAAGGCACCCCCCTCTATGATCGCCCTCATCCCCTCGAAGACGTGTGAGGAGGGGACAAAACGGGCAATAGTCTGGAGGAAGGGGGGAAGGACGGAGACCGGATAGAAGACGGCAGAGACGGGCTGGAAGAGAAAGGCCAGTCCCCACGCGAGGACCTCCGTCTCCTGACCGAACCTCATGATGAGGGATATGGTGACGATGCCGATGGACCACCCCATGATGACGAGGTTGAGCACTAGCGGTATGAGGGAGAGACCGATGAGAAATATGTTGAAGGAGTAGATGAGCCACGCGAGGAGGACGAGGACGGTCGAGGCGGAGAGGAGCTTTATGATGCTTACGACCATGAGGGTGGCGAGGTACTCCGACGGTTTCAAGGGGCTCGTAAAGAGGTTGAGGAGGTTCCTCGACCAGACGTCCTCGAGGAAGGAGACCGCTATCCCCTGCTGGCTCCTGAAGAGGATGTCCCAGAGGATGAGGGCCCCGATCAAAAAGGTGATGAAGGCGGGGAGGGCCTCCTTGTAGCGCGTCAGGTAGAGGGCGACAAAGCCCCACACCAGGAGGTCGAGGAAGGGCCAGTAGAATATCTCCATGAGCCGGGGCAGGCTCCTCCTGTAGAGGTAGAGGTGGCGTTTGGTGAGGGCAAAAATCCTGTGGAGGTTCATCGATGGAACTCCCCGCGGGCCACCTTCAGGAAGAGCTCCTCAAGGTCCTTCCCGGCGAAGGTGTCGAGGAGCCGGTCGGGCCTCCCCTCCGCGATAATCCTCCCCCGGTCGAGGAATATGAGACGGTCGCTCATCTCTTCCATCTCCCTCATATTGTGGGAGGTGTAGATGATGGAGATACCCCTCTCGTCACGTATCCACCGGAGGAGTCTCCTCGTCTTGTCGGCCATATCGGGGTCGAGGCTGGCCGTCGGCTCATCGAGGAAGAGGATCGTTGGTTCGTTCAGAAGGGCCTTGGCGAGACCGATCCTCGTCACCTGCCCCGACGAGAGCTTTCTTACCGTCTGGTTCCTCAGCTCCTCGATCTCGAATGTCCGTAAAAGGTCTACTATCCGCTCCCTTGGCCGGTCTATTCCGTACAGTCCTGCAAAAACCAGGAGGTTCTCAAAGACGGTAAGGGAATAGGGCATTGACAGGTAACTGGAAGAAAAGTTCACCCTCTTTAGTATCTCCTCGCGGTGGGAGGCACTATCGAGGCCGAAGAGACGTATTCTTCCCCCTGTGGGAGTCGTAACACCGAGGAGCATCTGGAGGGTGGTCGTCTTCCCCGCGCCATTGGGACCGAGGATGCCGAGTATCTCACCTCCATAGACATCGAAGGAGATGGCGTCAACGGCCCTCACCCCGTTGAATTCCTTGGTAAGGTTCCTGACCTCTACAACCGTCTCTTCCTGAATGTCTGAAATATCCATGCGGCACTGCTCTTCCTGTGATCAGGCAATCCGTGGGGGGAGAGGGACACGGGTGAGCAACCGTTACGATTTTCGACCCTTCATCCTCAACGAGACACTCTGCCCGTGCGCCTCAAGCCCTTCAAGCTCCGTAAAGCGCACGACGCTCTCTCCGAGCCGGGAGAGCCCCCTGGGGGGGAAGGAGAGGACACTTGAATATTTGATGAAGTCGTAGACGCCGAGGGGGGAGGAGAACCGGGCCGTGCCGCCGGTCGGGAGGGTGTGGTTCGGCCCCGCCATGTAGTCGCCGAGCGCCTCGGGGGTATAGGGGCCGAGGAATATTGCCCCGGCATGTCTTATCCTCTTGAGGAGCCTGAAGGGGCTCCTGACGAAGAGCTCCAGGTGCTCCGGGGCAATCGAATTCGCTATCCCTGCCGCCTCATCGAGATCCCCGGTGACAATGATGAGGCCGTACCGTTTAATCGACTCCTTCGCAATCGCCCTTCTCGAAAGCCCCCTGAGCTGCCTCGTTACCTCCCTTGAAACCTCCCGTGCCATCTCACGCGAGGTCGTCAGAAGGACGGACGATGCGAGCTCGTCGTGTTCAGCCTGAGAGAGGAGGTCAGCCGCCATCCACGCCGCCTCCCCGGTGCCGTCGTTGACTATCAGTATCTCGCTCGGCCCGGCAATCATATCGATGTCGACCCTGCCGTAGACGAGCCTCTTCGCCGTTGCGACGTAGATATTGCCGGGTCCCACTATCTTGTCAACCCTGGGAATGCTCTCGGTCCCGTAGGCGAGGGCTCCGACGGCCTGGGCGCCGCCGACTTGGAATACCGTGTCGACCCCGGCGATGGCCGCGGTGGCCATGACATACGGATTGAATCCCTCTTTATCGGGGGGGGTTACCATCACGACCTCATCGACGCCGGCAACCCTGGCCGGGATGGCGTTCATAAAGACCGTTGACGGATAGGCGGCTTTCCCGCCGGGGACATAGATACCCACCCGTTCGAGGGGGGTTGCCCTCTGACCGAGGAGGGCGCCGTCCCTCTCACGAATCGACCACGACTTTGGAAGCTGCCGCCGGTGAAAGGCCCGAATCCTTCTGGCCGCCTTTTGTAAAAGCTGTCTGTCACCCCGGGGAATTTGATTGAGGGCCTCCTCAATCTGTGCTCTCCCTACCTCCAGGGAACCTTTTCTCCGGAGGTCGATACCGTCAAACCGGCGTGTATAATCGATGAGCGCCCGGTCACCCCTCCTTCTGACCCCCTCCAGGATCGATCGTACCGATGCCTCGACCTTCGAGGTATCGACCTCCCCCCTTCTGAGGATATTATTGAGCGCCCCGGCAAAACGCTTCTCTCCTGCCTCTACAATCCGCATTCTTTTCCCCTTTAAATTGACTGATAACGATAGAAATAACTGGCTTCTAACCGTTTCCAGGGCTTATAAAAAGTAGATGAAAAAGCCTTCAATTCAGCTCACCGGTTAAAAGTCTGGTTGATTGAACGGTTATAAAACCATTTTTGATATATATTCTACCGGAATCATAATCGGCGGTTCAAGATTATAATGGGTTCCACTGCTTCATTACCCCATATCCCCCACGGTATATTGAAGAATAGAGAGGACGGCTATGGCAGCCGTCTCCGTCCTCACTACCCTCGGGCCGAGGCTGACCGGCTGGAACCCCCTATTACACGCCCTGTCGACACTCTCCTGTGAGAGTCCCCCCTCAGGTCCAACCAGTACGACCACCCTCCCACCCCCCTCTGACCGATACCGTTCAAGGACCGACTTGAGACCGACAGC
>JBHHXU010000111.1:0-5842 GCA_046757185.1 Thermodesulfobacteriota bacterium | reverse complement strand
TGAGAGGGGCATCAAGGTGGTAGAAGTGAAGAGCTCGAGGGCCATCGACTTCGCCAGCAGCATCACGATAAAGGTAAAGACCAGGAACGAGGAGAGGCTCGTTGAGGGGGCCCTCTTCGGAAAGAGGGATCCGAGGATCGTGAGAATAGACAAGTTCTTCCTCGATGCGGTGCCGGAAGGGTACCTCCTCATTCTCCACAATAATGATAAACCGGGGGTTATCGGCAATGTCGGCACCCTCCTGGGGGAAGAGAAGGTCAACATCGCCCGTCTCCACCTCGGCAGACAGGCCGTGGGGGGGGAGGCCGTTTCGGTATGGAGCATCGATACGCCGCTCTCGGATAATCTGCTCTCCGGACTGCTTCAACTACCAAACATCATCTCGGCAAAGGTCGTCAACCTCTAGGGAAACGTTGAAAAACAGAACACACCATCCGTCGCGACAGACAAGACGATCCCACCCCCACTCCTCTCCGTGGTGAAGAAGACAGACATATCCCTTCCCCAGGGCGTAAAAGACATACTCCCCGAAGATGCGGAAACGATCCGTGCTGTGGAGGAGATTATCCTCTCAACCTTCAATCGTCGCGGTTTCAGGAGGATTGTACCGCCGCCGGTCGAGTATCTCGATGTCCTGTCACGGGGGCTGGGCCCCGACCTCAGGGACAGGGTCTTTACCTTCATCGAACCCTCAACGGGGAGGGTCGTTGCCTTAACCCCCGATATTACCCCCCAGGTCGCGCGGGTTGTCGCCACACGGATGAGGGATATTCCCCTTCCGTTGAAACTCTGCTATAATAGGAGCGTTCTCCGTCTCAAGGGATCGGGAGGAGGCAGCTTCAAGGAGATACTCCAGATCGGGGCAGAGTACCTCACCGAAGAGCACTCCCCCGATGGGGATGCGGAGATTATTACGACGGCCATAGAGATATTGAAGACACTCGGTTTACGTGAGTTCACCATAGATATCGGAAACCCCGGCTTTGTCCGCAGTCTCATAGAAAGGCTCCCCATTGATAAAAAGGTGAGGAAGAGCATCAGGGACGCCGTTGCCTTAAAGGATGTTTCCGCGCTGGAGAGCATACTGTCCGGTATGGAGGGAACGCTCGATGAGGGTACGCGGGAGCTCATCCTCCTCATACCGACCCTCTTTGGCGATAAGGAGGTCGTTAAGCGCGCCCTCTCGCTGGTACCTGAGGGAGAAACACGAGAATCACTGGTAAACCTCATTTCAGTGATTGAGGTTCTCCAAGAGCAGGGCTACAAGAAACATATAACCGTCGACCTGGGCGAAGTAAGGGGTTTCGACTACTATACAGGGATCATCTTTGAGGCCTTCGCCCACGGTGCGGGAAAGGCGATCCTTACCGGTGGACGGTACGATACTCTTATGGCACAATACGACTATCCGTGCAGCGCAATAGGTTTTGCCTTTGATATGGAACAGCTGGTAACGGCACTGGAACAAAGGAATTAAATGGCAAACAACATCGTGGTCGTAGGAACGCAGTGGGGCGATGAGGGTAAGGGAAAGATCGTCGATATCCTCGCCGAATATGCTGATATCATCGCCAGGTTCCAGGGGGGCAACAACGCAGGGCACACCGTCACGATCGACGGAGAGCAGTTCATACTCCATCTTGTCCCGTCCGGCATCCTTCACAACGGCAAGACATGCATCATAGGGAACGGCGTCGTTGTGGACCCCGAGGTGCTCCTCCAGGAGATCGATACCCTCAGGGAGAGGGGAAAGTTCCAGGACGACTCCGCCCTCCTCCTGAGTGAGGACGCACACCTCATCATGCCGTACCACAAGAAGCTCGACATCCTTAAGGAGAAGCTGAAGGGTGAGTCGAAGATCGGGACCACAGGGCGGGGGATCGGGCCCGCCTACGAAGACAAGGTGGGGAGGTGCGGCATACGGTGCATGGACCTCCTCGACGAGCCGGTCCTTCGTGAGAAGATAAAGATCAACCTCCTGGAAAAGAACCACCTGCTAAAAAACCTCCTCCACGATGACGGGTACGAAATACACGACATCTACTACCGGTATCTCGAGTACGCCGAACGACTGAAGCGATACATTACCGACACCTCTCTCTTCCTGGACAGAGCCATGAAGGAGGACAAGAAGATACTCTTTGAGGGGGCCCAGGGGACCCTCCTCGATGTAGACTTCGGGACTTACCCCTACGTCACCTCCAGCAACACCGTTGCCGGAGAGGCGGCCACCGGAAGCGGTATCGGGCCTACCAGACTTGAGAGTGTTATAGGAATCACCAAGGCGTATACCTCACGGGTCGGCGAGGGCCCCTTCCCGACGGAGCTCACCGACGAGATGGGCGAATCCCTCCGACTGATGGGCGGTGAATACGGCGCCACGACCGGTCGGCCAAGGAGGTGCGGCTGGTTTGACTCTGTTGCGGCACGCTACTCGGCAAGGGTCAACGGCCTTACCGGTCTTGTCATCACAAAGCTCGACGTCCTCGACAAACTGGAAAAGATACCTGTCTGCACTGCCTATAAATACAAAGGCAAAATCATAGAGGAGTTCCCCTCCGACAGCTACATCCTGGCTCAGTGCGAGCCCGAATACGAGGTGATGGACGGCTGGCAGTCCGATACGTCGGGAATTACAACATTTAACAAGTTGCCCAAAAAGGCACAAACCTACGTCAGGCGCATCGAGGATCTGACACGGGTCGAGGCGCTTATGGTCTCGGTAGGGGTAAACCGGAAGGAGATTATTATCAGGCAGAACCCCTTCGGGGAACAGATCATTGCCTGAAGTCGAGCAGGCAAAGAACGGCACGTAGAGCAGAGAGGTTGTTTATCAGGGACACGGATGAACACGGATATCAGGATGTAAAGAAAAACCGTGTGTATCAGTGAAAATCCGTGTCCTGAATAATTTCGGAGATTTTTTTCTCATATCGATAGCTCTCTTGGTGTCCTCTGTGGTTAATGCATTATTTAGGGATAAACATTTACCGAAATCAAAAAAGGAGGAGTCATGACGATCATAACCGACATATCCGCACGGGAAATAATCGATTCAAGGGGGAACCCGACCGTTGAGGTTGAGGTGTCCCTCGACGGAGGCTCTGTCGGGAGGGCGGCAGTCCCATCAGGGGCATCGACGGGTGAGCGGGAGGCCATTGAGTTGAGGGACGGCGACAGGAAAAGATACCTCGGCAAGGGGGTCTTGAAGGCCGTCAAGAACGTCAACGAGAAGATTGCACCGGAGCTGCTCGGTATGGACGGGCGTAATCAGATAGGGATAGACCGAACGATGCTCGCCCTCGACGGAACGAAATTCAAGAGCAAACTGGGGGCAAACGCCATCCTCGGCGTCTCCCTTGCCGTAGCAAAGGCGGCGGCAGATTCGTGTCTCCTCCCCCTCTACCGGTATATCGGCGGCGCCAACGGGGGGACCCTCCCCGTGCCGATGATGAACATCATCAACGGCGGCGCCCACGCCGATAACAACCTCGACATCCAGGAGTTCATGATCATGCCGGTAGGCGCTGCGTCCTTCGGTGAGAGCCTGAGGATGGGGGCCGAGATATTCCACCACCTGAAGTCCCTCCTCAAGAAGAAGGGCCTCATCACATCGGTGGGGGATGAGGGCGGTTTTGCCCCCAACCTGAAATCGAACCAGGAGGCCATAGAGATAATCCTCGAAAGAGTTAAGGTGGCCGGTTACCGGCCCGAAGGGGATGTCCTCATCGCCCTCGATGCCGCAGCAAGCGAGTTCCATAGAAACGGGAAGTACCTCGTTGAGGGGAAGAGGCTCTCCTCAGACCAGATGATCGATTACTATGAGGCGCTCATCGACACCTACCCTGTCGTATCCATAGAGGACGGCCTCGCGGAGGGGGACTGGAACGGCTGGAAGAGGTTGACGGAACGGCTCGGGAAGAAGGTCCAGCTCGTTGGCGACGACCTCTTCGTCACCAACACATCCATCCTCTCGGAGGGAATAAGCAGGGGTATCGCCAACTCGATCCTCATAAAGGTGAACCAGATAGGGAGCCTCACCGAGACACTCGAAACCATCGAGATGGCCAAAAAGGCGGGGTATACGACGGTCATCTCCCACAGGAGCGGCGAGACGGAGGACACGACCATCGCCGATATTGCCGTGGCGGTCAACGCCGGTCAGATAAAGACCGGCTCCGCCTCGAGAACAGACCGCATCGCCAAATACAACCAGCTCCTGAGGATAGAGGGTGAGCTGGCCGGAGCGGCACGGTTCCCCGGAATCGAGGCGTTCTACAACCTGGGGTCAACCCGAAAAGCGGCGCGACCGAGGAGAGGGGGGAGATAGGGCCTCTCGAGACAGTTCATGACTTCCGACTCCCGTACACATGCTCCTTCAACAGGCGGCACTCCACATATCTCCTGCCGCCTGTGGGACACCACATATCGTCACGGAATCGTGAGGATGATTCTTTCCCCTTCAGGAGGAGGTAACCATCTGGCATGTCTATAGAGACACTCATCCTCGAGGCCGCCATAATATTCATACTCATTCTCCTTAACGGGCTCTTCTCCGGCTCCGAGATAGCGATTATCTCGGCAAGGAGGGGGGTCATCGACAAGCTCGAAAAGGAGGGGAACAGGTCAGCAAAGACGGTTAATAAACTAAAGGAAAAGCCCGATAACTTTCTCGCCACCGTCCAGATAGGGGTTACCGTTGTCGGGACACTCGCTTCCGTCGTGGGGGGCGTCATTGCCATTGAACTCCTGAAACCCGCCATACAGGCCATCCCCATCCCCCCCGTACAGGCCCTCGCGGAACCCATCTCCATAGGGATTGTTGTTGCCATCATCTCCTACGCCCTCCTCATCATCGGTGAGCTCGTCCCGAAGTCGATTGCCCTCCGCTCTCCGGAGAGAACGGCCTGTCTCACCGCGCGTCCCATAAACCTCCTCTCGCGGCTCTCATCCGCCCCGGTGAGGATTCTCACCGCTTCAACCCATTTCGTCCTGAGGCTCTTCGGTATAAAGGACACAACGGAGCGGGTCTTCATCTCCGAGGAGGAGATTAAGTACTTCATGAAGGAGGGGAGGATGAAGGGTATCTTCGAAGAGACCGAAGAGGCCCTCATTCACGGCGTCTTCGAGTTTGCCGATACAACCGTGAGGGAGGTAATGGTGCCGAAACCGAAGATGAGCGCCATAGAGATCTCCACGCCGCCGGAAGAGGCCCTCAAGTTCATCGTCGAGACCGGCTTTTCACGATACCCCGTCTACCGGGAGAATATTGAAAACATCTCCGGCACCATCTACAACAAGGACGTCTTCAGGGTACTGGAGGAAAAGAGCCCCCTTGTCATCCAGGAGCTCATGCGCTCACCCTATTTTGTTCCCGACTCGATCCTCATCAGCAGGCTCCTCCGTGAGATGCAGCGGAGGAGGGTGCACATGGCAATTGTCATCGACGAACACGGCAACGTTGACGGCCTCGTCACCATCGAGGACCTCCTCGAGGAGATCGTGGGAGAGATAGAGGATGAGTTTGACATCGAGAAGGAGGGGCTCATCGAGCGGCTCAGAGACGGGACGCTGCTCATCGACGCCTCCGCCCCCATCAGAGACATTAAGGACACGGAGCTCCCCTTTGATGAGGAGGATGAAGAGGAGTTCAATACCGTTGCGGGTTTCATGCTCGCCAAGCTCCAGAGAATACCGAGGGGAGGTGAGTTCACCGTTCACAAGGGGTACCGATTCACCATCGTCGATGTAGAAGAGCGAAGGATCGTCAAGGTGAAGGCGGAGCGTTTACGGCAGGATACGGCGCTGATGGGTAGAAGAAAGTAGAACAGGTAACGGCCCT
>JBHHXU010000110.1:0-5871 GCA_046757185.1 Thermodesulfobacteriota bacterium | reverse complement strand
TTCCCCTGAAGTTGAAAATCAAGGACCGCTATCTTTGTCCTTTTGAAATCGGCGTATGTCACAGAAATGACGGATAGAGTAAGAAGGAGAACGACTAAAGCTACAAGGAACCTTTTCATTTTCTGGCCTTACAAAGAGTGTGAATATTTTGATGGATAGGGCACGGTTATAACAGTTTTAACACTCTAGCTCTTATTACATTGAATTTACCATCTAAAAATAAAGGCAACCTCTAAAAATATGATTTTTGAGACCTGCATGTCATAAAACGGTTCTTTACTGCAATCATCATGAGAATTTTACTGAATAATCAGCGATACCTTGTGATTTCCGATGGCTTCATCAGCCCCTTTGGAGGCTTATCTTTCAACCGCTTCTTTTCTTCTGCCGGTCAGTACCTACGTCTGCATCAGGAAGCGGTATCGGTCCAGATTATACGCCAGGTTCCGCAAACCGATCTTTGCCTCCGCCCGGACAAGGCCAACGGTTCGTATCAGCAGGTTTCCGGCTCGTTTTGCCTGCACCCCAAAGACATGCTCTACCCGACTTCGTATCTTCGAACGGCTGTAGTTTCCTTTTTTCTCTCGTTTCGTCAGCTTTTTGTGACGGCACCCTTTTCTCTGAAGATGGGCACGAAATCCACGTCTTTTAAGTTCATCCAGCTTCTCATCAGACCGGTAGGCCGAGTCCGCCCAAACATCGCGGCTGCTGTTGGCCTCATCCAGAAGCGATTCAAAGACCTTGCTGTCATGTGTCGAGGCCGGCGTCACGTCATAGGAACGAATCAGCTTATGCTTCACATCAATGCTGACATGGTTCTTGTAGCCATAGTGATTCTGCCCGTTCTTCTTGAGCCAGCGAGCATCGGTATCTTTCTGTCGCTTTTTGTTGGAGCTCCACTCTTCAGGAATCTCACCTGCCTTGATTTGTTTGTTTTCATCGCGGTTGTTGCGTTGTTGAGGGGCCCGCACAATACTGGCATCCACAATCTGCCCCTTCTTGGCGGCAAATCCACTGTCACGAAGAAGGACATCAAAGCGATTAAAAATCTTTTCGACGAGGCCTGCCGTAGTCAATTCTTCACGAAAAAGCCAGACGGTTTGGGCGTCGGGGACGGCATCACCCGGAGCCAGTCCCAGAAACCGCATGAAGGAAAGGCAGTCACGAACCTGATATTCAGTCTGGTCATCAGAGAGGTTATACAGAGACTGAAGCACAAGAATCTTAAACATCAAAACCACATCGAAGGGTTTTCGACCAGCACTGGATTTCCGTTCCTTCTCGCGAAGCGTTTCCAGATCGGGACGAAATATTTCCCAACTCACGACCTTGTTAAGCTTTACAAGCGGATCGCCACCTTCATCCAGTTGTTCAAAGCGTCTTTGCCAGTCAAAAAAGCCAGTCTGTTGCACAGTAATGCACCTCCCTCACAGAGAAATTCACAGGAGGGATTATAGCAAGTTACTACTCCACTATGACAGTTAATTTTTAGAGAAACCCTTGGGATATTATTCATTGTAGCCGAAGGAGAGTGCGATGTAAAGAGAAAGAGGTTATAGGGCTCATTATCTGTATTATTGCTGTACCTTTCGATCTAATGTTCTTATTTATCAAGACATGACCACCGGCTACGAGGCTGTGTCATAATTAAGAGCCTTTTGGTATATATTCCATTATATCGATATGGCAACCGTAATCAAATGGTATTGCTCCCCCAAAGCATTGAGGATTATATCGCTGAAGATGATCCAGTGCGAGCTTATGATGCTTTTGTCGAGGCATTAGATTTTACTAAATTGGGGATTGAAATAAATTCAAACAAAGCGGGCAATTCAGAATACGACCCAGAAGCAATACTAAAACTTGTTGTATATGGTTATTCCTATGGAACAGGGAGTTCCCGCACGCTGGAAAGGGGGACCTATCATAACCTGTCCTTTATCCGGCTTATGGGCGGCCTGAAGCCGGGACGCAATTAGGGTCGCCTCCATTGCGCCTGTCCACGGCTGAGGAAGTCGTGTGAGCCATTGCCGCAAGGCGGAGCGGTTGGCCGCCACGGTACCCGCATCGACAATATCCCCATTCTGCGTTTTGATACAGTAAGCGATTATTTTCTTGTGTACGTCCATGCCGATGTAGTAGGTTTTCATTGGGAAGCCTCCTTGTGTGGTTTTGATTCTGAGCGGGCACCATGCCCAGCTCAGCCGGCTGTAATGCCTATCTAACCACCGGAAGGCTTCCCCTTTCTACTTACTTATGCATTCAAACAGCGTTTGTTTAATGTGTCGGCAAAAGCTGGAAAGACGACTTTAGGGAAACTAGGGTCATCGACTGTTTTTCGCTTGCAAGGTACGTGCTTTTTTTCTCCCAAAGCATAGTTTAGGAAATCTCACGCCAAGACACAAAGGCCACCAGGAAAGAGTATGGCATGAAACATGAAATACGTATTGCGTCGTCTGTGATGCGTCCTGCGCAATACGATATACGCAAAACGCATAACTTAAACTATCCGTGTACACCCGCGTCCTGCTGAAATAATTCCTTTTGAGGGCATATCAAACATTCCCATGGTTAGGCAATCAAGCAAATACCTGCTTTTCTGTTGTCCCCCTCTCATGGCTCTGCTATACTTCTAACTCAGGCATGCAGGCTGGAGGCTGTTCTATTAGGTTGTTAGGCTGAAGGTTTAAAGACTTTACTTCACGGCTTCAGCCAGTCCTTGCTCATACAAACCCTTCATTCTTCAGTCTAACCTGCTGAGTTGTTTCATCTTTTGTAACAACGTAAACCCACATCTTCCTGTGAGGTAAGTCGATGGATACAGAGCTGAATGTTGCAGATGTCGTCTGGGATCTGACACCCCTCTACAAAGGGGTCGATGACCCCGCCATAGATACCGATATTGAAAGGTTGAAGGGGGATGTCTCCGCCTTCTCATCAGACTACCGTGGAAGGATTGAGGATATATCGCCCAATGAACTGGCACAACTCATGCTCCGCCTTGAGGAGATCGGCCAGAGGGCGGCGAAGCTCGGCACCTTCGCCTACCTCAACTATGCAACCCAGACGGGGGATGCCTCCGCCGGCGCGTTTCTCCAGCGTATCCAGGAGATGGGAAGCGCACTTGAAAAGGAGACGCTCTTCTTTCGACTCGACTGGGCTCGTCTCGATGACGATACGGCGGAGCGGCTCCTGAAGAGCCCGGAGATTGAAAAGTACCGCCACTACTTAAAGCTGTCCCGAAGGTACAAACCGTACCAGTTGAAGGAGGTTGAAGAGCGGCTTCTCGCAGACATCTCCCCCGTCGGTATAAGCAGCTGGCACCGGCTGTTCGGCGCCATCCTCTCCCACATGAAATTCGGTGAAAAGGGGCGTAGCGAGGAGGAGGTCCTTGCCGACCTCTACAACCCCGACCGGGAGGTACGAAAAAGCGCCTCAGAAGAGTTGACGGGCGGGCTGAAGGGGCACCTCCACATCCTCACCCACATATTCAACACCATCCTCGCCGACCATATGATCTCGGACAGGCTCAGACACTACCCCGCATGGATCAGCTCCCGGAACCTCGACAACGAAATAGAGGACGCCGCCGTCGAGACCCTCGTCACCGCCGTGGAAGAACGTCACGATATCCCCCGGCGCTACTACCGCCTCAAGAAAAAACTCCTCGGCTACGATGAACTCCTCGATTACGACAGGTACGCCCCCCTCCCCTTCACACCCGACAGGCTCCACCGATGGGAGGAGTGCAGGGAGATCGTCCTCTCCTCCTTTGCCCGCTTCTCCCCGGAGATGGAGCGGATCGCCGCCATGTTCTTCGACGGGAAGTGGCTCCACGCCCCCGTCACGGCAGGGAAGGTGGGAGGCGCCTTCGCCCATCCGGCAACGCCCGACGTCCACCCCTTCATCCTGGTCAACTACACCGGCAATGAGCGGGACATCCAGACGGTCGCCCACGAGTTGGGGCACGGCATACACCAGTTCCTTGCTGGGCGGCGGCAGGGCTTCTTCAACGCTTCTACGCCCCTGACCACGGCCGAGACGGCCTCCGTCTTTGGCGAGATGCTCGTCTTCCACTCCCTTCTCGACGCCGCAAAAGGCAAGGAGGCACGGTTATCACTCCTCTGCAACAAGATCGAGGGTATCCTCGCCACCGTCTTCAGGCAGATATCGATGAACCGTTTTGAGGAGTGCATACACAAAGAGAGGAGGGATAGGGGCGAACTCTCCTCCGAAAGACTCTCCCAACTCTGGATGGAGACACAGGAGAGGATGTTCGGCGACTCCCTCACCCTCACCGACAACTATCGTGTCTGGTGGTCCTATATCCCCCACTTCATCCACTCCCCCGGCTACGTCTACGCCTACGCCTTCGGCGAACTCCTCGTCCTCTCCCTCTACAGGCGGTACAGGGATGAGGGGGAAAGTTTCGTCGAGAAGTACATGGAGCTCCTCTCCTCCGGGGGGAAGGATTCACCTGCCACACTCCTGAGCAGCTTTGGAATAGACCTCAACGACCCCCACTTCTGGCAGGAGGGGCTCACCACGATAGACGAGATGGTCCGGGAAGCGGAGGAGCTGTAGGATAGAGGAGAGTTCTCTCGTGACCGAAAAAGATGCAGCTATATCCGTCAGGGGCCTCCACAAGGCATACCCCGGTGTTCAGGCGCTAGGAGGTGTAAGTCTTGCGATAGAGGAGGGGGAGTTCTTCGGCCTCCTCGGGCCGAACGGAGCGGGAAAATCGACCCTCATCAATATCCTCGCCGGTCTGGTGAGGAGAGACAGCGGAACGGTCCTCGTCCGGGGTCGGGACACGGCAACCGACTTCCGCTCCACCCGGAGGGCCCTCGGGGTCGTCCCCCAGGAAATCGTCTATGACCCGTTCTTCACTGTGGAGGAGATGCTCCGCATACAGGGGGGGTATTTCGGTGTCCGTGGAAACAGGGAGTGGATTGAAGAGCTCCTGGAGACGCTCGACCTCGCTGACAAGAGGGGGGCGAACCTGCGCTCCCTCTCGGGTGGCATGAAGCGGCGCCTCCTTATCGCCCAGGCCCTCGTCCACAAACCGCCCATCGTCATCCTCGATGAACCGACGGCCGGAGTCGATGTGGAACAGCGTCACGCCCTATGGGCCTTCATCCGCCAACTCAACCGCGCCGGCCATACGATACTCCTCACCACCCACTACCTTGAAGAGGCTGAGCGCCTCTGCGACCGTATCGCCACCATAGACCACGGCGCAGTCAAGGCCCTCGACACCGGCGAGAACCTTATTGCCAAAGGACACGGAAAACGACTCGTACTCACCACAAGGAGTGAGGTAAAAAACCTCCCTCCGGGGCTGGAAGAGGTCGTTGTAAAATCAGAGGGGACCACCCTTACCATCGAGCATCTGCCTGGCGAGAGGGGTATACAGGATATATTGGGGAGACTATCGGAGGCAGGGGGCGAGGTTGTGGATATTGATATCTCAGAGCCCTCTCTTGAGGACGTCTTCATGGCCCTGGTTCGTAACAGGAGATTGGAGAAAGGGCGACCCGGCTCTAGGTCAGAGGACAACTCGTTATGAATCCGGCCCGTTACGGACTCTACACCCTCTTTCGCAAGGAGGTGCTCCGCTTCGCCAAGGTGTGGATTCAGACACTCGTATCGCCTCTGGTGACGGTACTCCTCTACCTCCTGATCTTCTCCTATGTCCTTGAGGGGAGGGTCGATACCTTTACCGGCGTTTCATATGGAGAGTTCCTCATCCCCGGTCTGGTTATGATGGCAATCATCCAGAACTCCTTCGCCAACAGCTCATCGAGCCTGATACAGTCGAAGATAAACGGGAACATCATCTTTATCCTCCTCACCCCCATCTCCCCCCTT
>JBHHXU010000109.1:0-5894 GCA_046757185.1 Thermodesulfobacteriota bacterium | reverse complement strand
TCATCAAAGCCCTCGACGAACTCGCTCATGATTCTGAACAACCTCCACGTCTCCGGCCCCTTCAGATCTTCAATCATTGTTTTCACTCCCATTCAATGGTGCTCGGTGGTTTGCTGCTGATGTCGTAGACCACCCGGTTGATCCCCCTCACCTCGTTGATAATACGACTCGATACCTTCGCCATCAGATCGTAGGGAAGCTTTACCCAGTCCGCCGTCATGCCGTCGACGCTCTCAACCGCCCTCACGGCAAGGAGGTTCTCGTAGGTCCTCTCATCACCCATGACCCCCACCGTCTTGACGGGAAGGAGGACGGCAAAGGACTGCCATATCTTCGTGTAGAGACCTGCCGCCTTTATCTCCTCGATGACAATCGTATCCGCCGCCCTCAGTATATCACACCGTCTCTTTGTTACCTCGCCTATTATTCTTATCGCCAGACCTGGACCGGGAAAGGGTTGCCTCGTAATGATCTCCTCGGGCATATTCAGCTCCCTCCCCAGCGCCCTCACCTCGTCCTTGAAGAGCTCCCTCATGGGCTCGACGAGCCTGAGCCTCATTCTCTTGAGGAGGCCGCCGACGTTGTGATGGCTCTTTATGGTTGCGGAGGGCCCCTTGAAGGAGACGCTCTCAATCACGTCGGGGTAGAGCGTCCCCTGTGCCAGGAAGGCGACATCTCTGAGCTTCCCCGCCTCCTCCTCAAAGATATGAATGAACTCGTTGCCTATCAGCTTCCTCTTTCTCTCGGGGTCTTGAACCTTCTTCAACCGTTTCAGGAATCGTTCTCCGGCGTCGACACACTTCAGCTTTATGTGAAAATTTCGTCTGAAAACCTCCCTCACCTTCTTCGCCTCCCCCGCCCTGAGGAGACCGTTATCGACAAAGATACAGGTGAGCTGATCCCCGATGGCCTCGTGGAGAAGAACGGCGGTGACGGCGGAATCAACGCCGCCGCTCAGGCCGCAGACAACCCCGCCACCGCCCACCTGTTCCCGAACCATCGCCTTTGAGAGGTCGATAAAGGAGCTCATCGTCCACGTCGGTTTGCAGCCGCATATGCGAAAGAGGAAGTTGCGCAGTATTTTTACCCCTTCCCTGGTGTGCGACACCTCGGGGTGAAACTGGAGGCCGTAGATTCTCCTCGTGCCGTCCTTCATCGCCGCTACCGGCGAGTTATCGCTGTGTCCTATGGCAACGAACCCCCTCGGCAGACGACGTATCCTGTCTCCGTGGCTCATCCAGATCGTTGTTGTGCGGCTGCCCCGACGCGCCACCCCTCTGAAGAGGTCACTGTCATCGTTAACAAGCAGCTCCGCCCGACCGTACTCCCGTGAGGGTGATCCCTCGACCCTCCCCTTCAGGAGATGGGCGGTAATCTGCATCCCGTAGCAGATGCCGAGAAGGGGAACACCGAGGTCAAATATCTCCCTGCCGATAGAAGGAGCCCCCTTTTCAAAGATGCTCGACGGCCCCCCGGAGAGGATAATACCCCTCGGTTCGAATGCCCTCACCGCCTCTATCCCGATATTATAGGGGTGGATCTCGCAGTAGACCTTCTGCTCACGAATCCGCCGCGCAATGAGCTGGGTATACTGGGAGCCGAAGTCGAGGATCAGAATCTTATGCTGGTGTAGGTCCATGGGCTTTAAAAGAGGGCACGCGTCTAATTAACGTCAAAAAAAGCAGGATTAGCTGATTATCTCTCTATACGATATACGCAATACGCATCACGCACGACGGTTTTTTTACTCCTCTATCTTGTAGTTGGGGGCCTCTTTTGTAATGACCACGTCGTGGACATGGCTCTCACGGAGCCCCGAGATGCTAATCTTGGTAAATTGTGCATTCTTGTGGAGGAGAGGGATGGTCTTGCAGCCGCAGTACCCCATGCCCGACCGCAGTCCGCCGACAAACTGATAGATGCTCGACGAGAGGGGTCCCTTGTACGGCACCCTCCCCTCTATACCCTCCGGAACGAACTTCGATTCGGCATTATAGTCCTCCTGGAAGTATCTGTCTTTACTGCCGCTTTTCATTGCTCCAATGGAACCCATGCCCCGGTAGACCTTATAGGTTCTCCCATGGAAGAGGACGATCTCGCCGGGACTCTCGTCGGTGCCGGCGAAGATGCTCCCTATCATGACCGAGTCGGCGCCCGCGGCCAGGGCCTTCACGACATCGCCTGAGAACTTGATGCCCCCGTCTGCAATAACCGGAATCCCCCTTCTCTTTGCGACCCTGGTGCACTCCATGATTGCACTGATCTGTGGAACGCCGACGCCGGTGACGACTCGTGTTGTACAGATGGAGCCGGGGCCGACACCGACCTTTACCCCGTCAACACCTGCCTTGATGAGCGCTTCGGCCCCTTCACCGGTTGCCACGTTGCCGGCCACGAGCTGGCACTCCGGGTAACCCTTCCTGATCGCTTTCACCACGTCCAGGACACTCCTGGTATGTCCGTGGGCCGTATCGACGACGATGACATCGGCGCCGGCCTCGATGAGCGCCTCCAGTCTCGCCTCTCTGTCCGCCCCGATACCGACCGCCGCTCCGACTCTCAGCCTCCCCATGGTGTCCTTGCACGAGTTCGGGTATTTCTCCCTCTTCTCTATATCCTTGATGGTGATGAGCCCCTTGAGGTTGCCCCTCCTGTCGACAACCGGAAGCTTCTCGATCCTGTGTTTGTGGAGGACCTCCTTTGCCTTCTCGAGGGTTGTGCCGGGCGGCACCGTGACCACCTCCTTCGTCATAACCTCTGAGACCCTCTTGGAGAGGTCCTCCTCAAACTTAAGGTCCCTGTTGGTGAGAATCCCGACGAGTTTCCCCCCTCTGACGATCGGCAGTCCCGAGATATGCCACTCCTCCTTGATCCGTATGGCGTCCGCAAGGCGCTGGTCGGGGCCGAGGGTCAGCGGTTCGAGGACGATGCCGCTCTCAAATTTCTTCACCTTTGCCACCTCTCCCGCCTGTCTCTCTACCGGGAGGTTCTTGTGAATCACCCCGAGCCCCCCCTCCTGTGCTATTGCAATGGCCATCCTCGACTCGGTCACCGTGTCCATGGCGGCGCTGAGTATGGGAACGTTGAGGGTTATTGTGCCGGTAAGCCGCGTAGAAACGTCAACATCCCTGGGATGGATTCTTGAAAAGGCGGGGGAGAGAAGCACATCGTCAAAGGTGAGCCCCTCTCTGATTTCCTTTTTCGGCATAGGGATTAAACCTCCTGACTCATTTTTGTTTGACACCCTTCGACAGGCCCTCTCACTCTGTCGATGAGAATCCCTTCAAGCAGGCCGCTGTCGCTAACAGTCATCTCGTCGAAACCGAACATTTTCATCGTCTCAAGGACAATGGAGGCGCCGGCGATAATGAGGTCCTCTCTCCCCCTTTCAAGGGAAGGAATCGCTCTCCGCTCCTCAAGTGTCTGAGATGCCAGGCGATGGTAGTGGGCCTCTATCCTGCTCCTATCGATACGATAGTTATTCACCCTCTCAGGGGTGTAGCGGGAAAGGTTCTGATCTATGGCGGCGATGGTGGTAACCGTTCCCGCCGTACCGATGAAACGGGCGCCCGCCGAACCGCAATAGAGGGAGAAATCAATACCCTCCGCCTCTATCTCCCCCTTTAATCCCTCCAGGTTTCCATCAATTTCGCCTTCCATCTCCCTCAGCTCCCCCTCTTCGGGAGGGTCACCTTTAAGATACCGCTCAGTCAGATGGACAACACCCATCTCAAGGCTCCACGTCCCGGCAACCTCCCCTCCGACGACGGCAATGTACTCCGTGCTCCCCCCGCCGATGTCGACAATGAAGCTCCTTCCCCGCCGGTCGTCGAGGATTGAGAGGACACCCAGTGTGGAGAGCCTCGCCTCCTCGTCACCGCCGATAACAGCGATATCGATACCTGCACTCTCCCGCACCCGCCGTGTAAAGTCATCCCTGTTTTTTGCGCGTCTCACGACACTCGTCGCCACCGCATGGACACCGTCGATACAGTACCGCTCGATAGAGCCTGCAAACCCGTTCAGGGCGTTCACCGTCCTCTCAATGGCGTCGGGCGCTATGCCCCGCTCCTCCCTGTAGCCGCCGCCGAGCCGTGTGATGGCACGTTCTACCGCTACGGGTGTCAGCGTCCCATCGTTTTCCACATCGGCGATGAGGAGCCGGACCGTATTGGTCCCTATATCGATGGATGCATACCGGGCCATCTCTACTGTCCCCCAACCGGCACGGTGGCAATGGAGAGGCGTTTTGCACCGGCCCTCTTTGCGGTGTCGAGCACTCCTACCACGGCGCCGTGGAGGGCGTCCCGGTCTGCCTTGATAACGATCGATCTCTCAGGGGCACCGGCAACTCTCTCTTTAATAAAATCGTAGAGGCGGTCACGGCTTATCGGCGCTCCATCGATAGAGACCGCCCCGTCACTCGTAATCGTTATGGTCACCCCCTCACCACTCTCAGCGCCCGATGCTGCCGCCTTGGGGAGCTTTATCTTGAACGACTCCATCATTATCAGTGGCGTTGTTACCATGAAGATGACGAGGAGGACGAGCATGACATCGGTCAGGGGGGTGATATTGATGGCGGAGATAATCTGGTCACCACCGCTCTGAAGGCCCCACTTTTTCATAATGTAATATTCGCCTCCTCTACCTTGTTTTCCATCGCCGCCCCTGTTATACGTTACTCTTCCCCCTGTGAAGTGAGGGTGGTAACGATTTCCTTCGAACGCATCTCTAGCTCGAGGGAGTATCGGGCAACCCGTCTCGTGAAGTAGTTGTAGGCAATCACCGCGGGAACCGCCACGAAGAGTCCGGCGGCGGTCGCTACCAGCGCCTCGGCAATACCGTCCGCCACGACCGACGGACCCGCCCCCTCCGCGCCGGCGAGATCGTTGAAGGCCCTGATGATACCGATAACAGTGCCGAAGAGGCCGACAAAGGGAGCCGTGTTGCCTATGGTCCCAAGGACGCCAAGATACCGCTCCAGTTCAGCTATCTCTCTGCGGGCCGAGAGCTCCATCCTCTCCGCCATCTCCTCCGCCCCCTGCTGTAATACGGCAAGACCGGCCCTGAAGACGTTTGCCGGCGGCGAGGCGTGACCGTCGCACAGCCTTGATGCCTCGTCCACGCCGCCGCTCTTGAAAATGCGGGTAAACTCAACGGGAAACTCCCTCATTGCCCTCCCGAACCGGGAAAAGCTCCACGCCCTCTCCAGCATGACACCGATGGAGAGGATGGAGAATCCCCCGAGAAGGATCATGACATACCCCCCCTTCTGAAGGAGCTGAAACAGTGTCAGGTCTTCAAACATCCGCACCTTCCCGGTAGGCATCCGAATATTCTATGTAATTACGGGCAGACTGAAGGAGTTCACCCCTCTCCTCACTCGTGAGTTCCCGTCTCACCTTCGCGGGAACCCCGACGGCGAGGCTCCCCCGTGGCACCACTGTGTTCTCGGTAACGAGCGCACCCGCCCCGATGACCGTATCCTCCTCAACCACCGCCCCGTCGAGGATGACCGCTCCCATCCCGATGAGGGACTGTCCCTTAATCGTGCAGCCGTGGAGGGTGACGCTGTGGCCGATGGTGACATCATCACCGATGACCAGCGGGTGGGTGTCGTGAGTGACGTGGAGGACCGAGTTGTCCTGGACATTCGTCCTCTTCCCGATTCTGATATAGTTCACATCCCCCCTGACGACGGCGTTGAACCAGACACTCGAGTGTTCACCGATCTCCACATCGCCGATAATCTGAGCTGTTGCAACGGTAAAGACCGTTGGATCTATCTTCGGCAACATCCCCTTGTATGGTAGTATAAGCGCCGTAATATCAGTAGATTTAATCTTATATATTTAGCAGAATAGAGTGGCTTGTGCAAGGAATTAGTAGAA
>JBHHXU010000108.1:0-5899 GCA_046757185.1 Thermodesulfobacteriota bacterium | reverse complement strand
TTTCCCCCTTTGCCTTTTAAAATCAATTCCTTAATACTAATCAAATGCTTCTATCTTGTCCAGTATTTTCTATCTGTTGCAGATTTTATAGTACAATTTTAATACAGTTGGGGTGGGTTAAGCAGAGCCTAGGCGGCCCCTTCTCCTACCGGATGAACACCGCTACTCTGTGACAACAGTCTCCTTGTCGCCTTTCATTGCGGCCTTCATGGTGTGCCAGCAGAGGGTGGCGCACTTGATGCGTGATGGGAAACGTTTCACCCCTGCCAGCACTGCCAGCTTGCCCATCGATTTGTCCGGTGGTTGTTCCCCTTCCTCCGTCACCATCTTGTGAAAGCCCTGAAAAAGAGCGGATGCTGCTTCTTCCCTTTTCCCCTTGATCTGCAGTGTCATGAGCGAAGCGGAGGCGACGGAGATTGCGCATCCCGCACCTTCGAAAGTTACCTCTTCAATGATATCGTCGACCACTTTCATATAGACCGTCAACTGGTCGCCACAGAGGGGGTTGTACCCTTCAGCGGTGCGGTTTGCGTCTTCAAGCTTTTGGAAGTTCCGTGGAGAGCGGTTGTGGTCGACGATGACTTCCTGGTAGAGCTCTTGAAGGTCAAGCATCACAGAAACACCCTCTGCGCCTCTTTTATGCCTTCGAATAGGCGGTCAACCTCCTCAAAAGTGTTGTAGATAGCGAAGGAGGCCCGTGCCGTCGCCGGGACGTTGAAATGTTTCACGACGGGCATTGCGCAGTGGTGTCCCGCGCGAATGGCGATCCCCTGACGATCCAGTATGGTGCCCAGATCGTGGGGATGGATACCTTCAACGACGAATGAGACGATGCCTACCTTTTTCTCGGCGGTGCCGATAAGGCGGAGACCCTCGGCGGCTTCCGCTTGTGTCGCAGTATAAGAGAGAATCTTCTGATCGTTGTCGGCAATGAGATCCATACCAATTCTGTCCAGATAGTCTAAGGCAGCTCCGAAGCCGATGACATCCGCAATGTTAGGGGTGCCGGCTTCAAACTTGTAGGGCAGCGTGTTATAACGGGTCTCCTCGAAGGTGACAATGGAGATCATGTCCCCGCCGCTCTGATATGGAGGCACGGCCTCAAGGAGACACTCCTTGCCGTAGAGCACGCCGACACCGGTGGGACCGAACATCTTGTGGGATGAGAAAGTATAAAAATCGGCGTCGAGGTCGCGGACGTCCACCTTCAAATGGGGGACCGCCTGCGCGCCGTCGACCACCACCGTAATGCCCCTCTCGTGGGCTTTTTGAATGACCTCTTTGACCGGATTGATGGTACCCAGGGAATTGGAAACGTGGCAGAAGGCGACCAGCTTCGTTCGCTCCGTGAGAAGACGTTCAAACTCCTCCATAATCAGCTGCCCCCTGTCGTCTATGGGGACCACCCGTAACACCGCGCCCGTTTGCCTGCAAAGCAACTGCCATGGCACGATATTGGAGTGGTGTTCCATCTCGGTTATGACAACTTCGTCACCGGCCTCGAGACAGGTCGAACCGTAGCTTGCAGCGACAAGGTTTATGGCCTCCGTGGTGCCCCGCGTAAAGATAATCTCCCGGCTCTTCTCCGCGTTAATGAATTGCCGCACTTTATCACGGCTCCCCTCATAGGCCAGAGTGGCTCGTTCTCCGAGATGGTGGACACTGCGATGGACATTCGCGTTTTCATGCAGGTAAAAGTTACGGATCGTCTCGATGACCTTCACCGGTTTCTGGGTCGTTGCCGCGTTATCCAGGTAGACTAGGGGCTTACCGTGAACCAACTGTTCGAGAATGGGGAAATCCCTTCGTATAGACCCTACATTATGGAGCATATCATTACGCTCTGTCATTACCGTGTTGTCTGCTCTTCTCATTGTCCCGTGCCTCATTTGTGGCAGCTCCGGGAAGACGGGCAGTGACAAACTCACCTATCCGCGTCCGGAGCGCCTCTGGTTTTATGTGGGCTAGAATGTCGTCGACAAAAGCACATACAAGGATATGCCGGGCCCTCTCCTCGTCAATGCCTCTGGAGCGGAGGTAAAAGAGGGCCTCCTCTTCCAGTTGGCCGACCGTTGCTCCGTGGGTGCACTGCACGTCATCGGCGTAGATTTCAAACTCCGGTTTTGTATCCACATGCCCCTCTTTCGATAGGAGCAGATTGCGGTTGGACTGGCACGCATCAGTCTTGACCGCGTTCTCACGAACCACTATCTTGCCGTTAAAGACGGCGCGGGCCCTCCCGCCAATGACCCCCTTATAAAGCTCTTCGCTCCGGCACCGTGGTTTTACATGATCAACACGCGTATGGTGGTCAACATGCTGGCTGTCACGTGCCAGATAGAGACCGTTAAGGAAACATCGGGCGCCCTCTTCATTAAGGGCAGAGTTTATGTCCGTCCTTGCTAGGGCAGCTCCCAGTGAAATAGAGTGTGAAACAAAGGTGCTGTCCCTATGCTGATCCGCCTTGAGAGCACCGATATGATATGCATGGGAACTCTCCTGCTGGACCTTCAGGTGCTCAATCCGCGCGTTCCGCTCGGCTACCAGATCGGTAACAGTGCTGGTAAAATAGCTCGCCCCTTCTGGTCCGGCATAACTTTCAATAATAGTCCCCTCGCTTCCTCTGCCGCCGATGATTATATTTCGTATAAAAGTGGCCCTCTCCTCACCGCTGTCGGTGACAAAGAGGAGATGCAAGGGAGGAGCGGAGACGTTATCGTCCAGAATGATGACGGCGCCGTCGGTCATCAACGCGCTGTTAAGTGCCATGAACGCTTTGCTCTTATCATAACCGCTCCTGTATAAAACCTTCTCCACAACCTCCGGCCTCTCCTGGAGAATGCGTGCCAGAGTGGTGACTTCAACCCCGGCGGGCAGGTTGTCTAGATGTGACAGGTTGCTGGAGAAGTGGCCGTTAACAAAGACCGCCCTGTGGCACGGCAGGTCGGGGAAGCTCCACGGACGGAGCCCTTTGATCTCAACTCCCTGATCTCCGTTCCGGGTGAGCGCAAAGGGGCGCTTTGTCAGAGGGGCAATGTTGGTGTACTTCCACTCCTCCACCTTTTTCCCGGGGAAACCTGTAGACGTGAGCGCGTCAAGGGCCTCCTCCCGCAGAGCGGAAATCCACGGAGTCCGCCCTCCAGGGAGCCACCCCTTTGCCTCGGTATACTGCTTGATATAGTGGTCTACTGCCCCTTCGGTCATGACGTTGTCTCTCCTTCGCTCTCCAGCCACCCGTAACCGCGCTCCTCAAGCTCATGGGCCAGTGTCTTGTCGCCCGATTTCCTGATACGGCCGCCTGCCAACACATGAACAAAGTCGGGCACGATATAGTCGAGAAGGCGCTGATAATGAGTAACGAGGATGATGGCGTGCTCACTATCACGGAGCTTGTTGACGCCGTCGGAGACAATTTTGAGAGCGTCTATATCGAGCCCCGAATCAGTCTCGTCGAGGATGGCGAGTTTCGGTTCGAGCACAGACATTTGGAAAATCTCGTTACGTTTCTTTTCCCCGCCGGAGAAGCCCTCGTTTACGGAGCGGTTCATTATGGACTCATCGATATCGACTACCTTCATCTTCTCCTGAATGAGCTCCATGAAGTCTATAGCGTCAAGCTCCTCCAGGCCACGGTATGTGCGAATGGCGTTCAACCCTGCCTTGAGGAGATAAACGTTATTGACACCCGGTATCTCGACGGGGTATTGGAAGGCCAGAAAGAGGCCTTCACAGGCGCGCTCCTCGGGCGAAAGGGCAAGCAGGTCTTTACCGTCATAGGTGATGGTTCCCCTCGTGACCTCATAACCACTTCGGCCCGCAAGCACATGAGCGAGGGTGCTCTTGCCCGACCCGTTCGGGCCCATAATGGCGTGCACTTCACCGGCCTTTACCTCCAGGTCGACGCCCATTAAAACAGGTGTGCCGCTCGCCGAAACATGCAGATCTTTAATAGTTAACACCGTTCATTCTCCGTTCCTGGAGGCACTCATCCTACCGCTCCTTCGAGGCTGGCACTCAGCAGTCTGCCCGCCTCTACGGCGAACTCCATGGGCAGTTCCTGGAAAACGGTCTTGCAAAATCCATTCACTATCATGCTCACCGCGTCCTCTTCCGAGATCCCCCTCTGCTGGCAGTAGAATATTTGGTCGTCACCTATTCTTGACGTGGTGGCCTCGTGTTCCGCGTGGGCCGTAGGGTTGTTGATCTCAAGGTAAGGGAAGGTATGAGCGCCGCAGGTGGTGCCTAGGAGAAGCGAGTCGCACTGGGTATGGTTCCGCGCATTATCGGCGCCCCCCAGAACCTTGACGAGACCACGGTACGAATTCTGGCCATGACCCGTCGAAATCCCCTTCGATACGATAGTGCTTTTTGTGTTCTTGCCGATATGGATCATCTTGGTCCCTGTATCGGCCTGCTGGTAGTTGCCGGTGAGGGCGACGGAGTAGAATTCGCCCACCGAGTTGTCCCCCAGCAGGAGGCAGCTCGGATACTTCCACGTTATGGCGGAGCCCGTCTCGACCTGGGTCCATGATATCTTCGAGTTGATCCCTTTGCAGGCACCTCGTTTCGTCACAAAATTATAGATTCCTCCCCGCCCCTCGGCGTCGCCAGGGTACCAGTTCTGCACCGTCGAATATTTGATCGTCGCGTTGTCACAGGCAACCAATTCAACGACGGCAGCGTGGAGCTGGTTCTCGTCTCGCATGGGAGCGGTGCACCCTTCAAGGTAGCTGACCGTCGCGCCCTCATCGGCAATGATAAGGGTCCGCTCAAACTGGCCCGTCTTCGCCGCATTGATGCGGAAGTAGGTGGAGAGTTCCATGGGACAGGTGACCCCTTTGGGAACATAGACGAAGGAGCCATCGGAAAAGACGGCAGAGTTCAGGGTGGCAAAAAAATTGTCCGTGTAGGGAACCACCGACCCTAAATACTTCCGTACCAGTTCGGGGTGTTCCTGTACCGCCTCTGAAAAGGAGCAGAAGATGACACCAACCTTCGCCAGCTTCTCCTTGTAGGTGGTGGCAACGGAAATACTATCAAAAACCGCATCAATGGCAACACCGGCGAGTCTCTTTTGCTCGCTGAGGGGAATGCCCAACTTTTCATAAGTCCTCAAAAGCGCCGGGTCTACCTCATCAAGGCTCTTTGGACCGTCTGTCGTGACCTTAGGTGCTGAGTAGTAAATAATATCCTGATAATTGATTGCGTCGTAATGGATATGAGCCCATGTCGGCTCCTTCATCGTCACCCAGTGGCGATAGGCATTGAGACGCCACTCGAGCAGAAAGTCAGGCTCCTTCTTTTTTAGCGATATCAAACGAATGATATCCTCATTGAGGCCACACGGAGCCGTATCGGCTTCGATATCGGTGACAAAACCGTGCTTATAACCGGTGGTGATAATGTCTTTTAAGCTCTCTGACATGATAAACAGCTCTGAGCTCTCTCTTTGTATATTATAAGAATGATAATGATTGTCTTTTCAATTAAATTGTGTCAGATTCTACCCCTTTTGTCAAACCACTTTTCTATTTCATTAAACGGTGTAAGCAAAGAGAGGTGCTTCAGGTTTCGCCAGATCTGTATTATTTTTTTTCCATAACGAGCCTCCTTCTCGTTATGTTATTCAGCTATCCCTACATGCCATTTGAGAAGGATATAAAACTACGAGGTTCATAAACCAGCATATGCCTCACATCATTGCCTGTCAAGCTTGTTTTGCCTTATTGTCAAGGCAAAATAGAAATGTCCTATTCTTAGCAATTTAGAAATGTCCGGTTTTTGACGTAAGAGGACATCTCCTCCAAGGGTGGTCTTTGGACGGGGTAGAGGGTTTCCTCGGCCTCGGTCTTTTGCCCGAGGCCTCCTTCTTAGGCCTTTCTGTTATCTCCTTGTACTT
>JBHHXU010000107.1:0-5932 GCA_046757185.1 Thermodesulfobacteriota bacterium | reverse complement strand
CTCTTGGGTTTTACGCTCCAATTGCGAAATAAAGTTATGAATGAATTATAAAAGTAGTGGTAGCCGCGGGCTTTAGCCGGCGTAAAGCGCACCTAAAAAATGCGTCAAATCTTTGTTTCAAAGGCGCAACCTGAAGGTTGCGACTACTTTCACGCATTTTCCGGGTTTAACTGATACGATGAAAACACCTGTAACAAAGATAACCGGTAGAGAACCGATGACGGATGGAACAGATCATTCAGAACCGTTCTACCTCCCTCTGGGGAATGAGGTTGAGCTCTTCAAGGCTGCCTATGAGAATCGCATGGCGGTCATGCTGAAGGGGCCGACGGGGTGCGGAAAGACCCGTTTCGTTCGACACATGGCCCACCGCCTCAACCTCGACCTCCACACGGTATCGTGCCACGACGACCTGACCTCCTCTGACCTGGTCGGCCGCTACCTCATCAAGGGTGGCGAAACGGTCTGGATCGACGGGCCGGTAACGAAGGCGGTGAGAAGGGGCGGCATCTGCTACCTCGATGAGATCGTCGAGGCGAGAAAGGACACAACCGTCATCATCCATCCCCTCTCCGACGACCGGAGGAACCTCTCCATAGAGAAGACGGGCGAGGAGCTTGAGGCGCCCGATAACTTCATGCTCGTCATCTCCTACAACCCCGGCTACCAGCACATACTGAAAGACCTCAAGCCAAGCACACGTCAGCGCTTCATAGCCCTCGATTTTGTCTATCCACCGGAGGAGATCGAGGTACAGGTAATTATGGAGGAGAGCGGTCTTGATCAAAAGCTGTCCGAACAGCTCGTCTCCCTCGGAAATAAGATGAGGAAGCTGGAGGAGATGGGGCTGGAGACGCCACCCGGAACGAGGCTCCTCATTCACGCCGGAGCGCTGATGCAGAGCGGACTCGAACCAAAGGCCGCCTGTGAGGCCGCCCTCGTGAGACCCCTCACCGATGACGGAGAGACACAGAGAGCCCTCATGGACGTTATCGACGCCGCGTTCCAGCCTTACACCAGATAACTCAACAGGCGCCGTAACAGGGAACAGATGGAAGAGTGGGTTGGCAAGGGCATAGACAGGGCCATACAGGCGTTCCACTCCAGGCGGCTCAAGGGGTGGCATCGGGAGACCACGCCATTCTGTACGAGACAGCACCTCACAAGGTTCAGCATGTTGGCTGCTCTCCTGATCGGGAGAGAGGTTCGTGTCGTCGATCTCAAGGGCGACCCCACCCCCCGCCCCTATCGTCCCATACTTCACAGGATTGCCCACCCGGCCCTCCTCCCCGACTACGGCTTTGGATGGAGCGACGGAGAGACCATCTTTCTGCCCGTCACCATCTCCGACATGCCTACAGCGCACAAGGGAGATGAACTGGCACGGCTCCTCATTTTTTCCCTCTCCGCCCAACTCAAGTGGGCTACACTCGATTTTGTCTTCAACCCGCGTGTACGAACACGCCTTCAAAACGACACACTCCTTGCCGACATCTTCTGGATTATCGAGAATGCCAGACTCACCACCCTCCTCTTCAGAGAGTATCCGGGTATCATCGAAAAATGGGAGATTATAACCGGCCATCTCATAACGAGAAGACCCAGGGCGAATATTCTCAACGGGCCGGAAAGGCTGGTTGAGGCGCTCTTGAAGGAATGCCTCTCATCCGTCCGGGCCGGCACATCAAACGCAACGACTCCCGAAGAGAGCCTGAAGGCCGCCGATGCTATAAAAGAGCAGTGGCAGAGTGAGGGGGCACCCCTGAAGCGGTACAGGGGGATGGTCCCCTTTCCGGTGTGGGGACGGCTCATTCCGGAAAGGATAAAGTCCAGCACAGATGATACCGTTGCCCGAAACGGCAAGACACCGGAAAGCGGCGGAAGCAGCGAGAAACAGCAGGAGGGAGAGGGGAGTGAGGAGGAGTCGAGCCGCTACCTGGTGGAGCGGAGGGAGGTCGATGAGGAGAAGAACGAACAGGGGCTGGCGCTCAATATATACGACAAGATCATATCGTGGGCCCAGTTTGTCAATGTTGAACGCCCCTTTGATGACGACCCCGATGACGATGCCGATAAAAAGGCTGACCAGATGGAGGAGCTGACAACCGCTCAGGTCGCCCGGAAGAGCAACGCCTCCATCAACGCCGACCTTGAAAAGGAGTCGTACGGACGTGAGGAAGATACCGGTGCAAAGGAGAGCGCGGAGGTCTTCACCTACCCAGAGTGGGATTATCGAAAAAAACGGTATGAGGAGGATTATTCGAGGCTCACGGAAACTACCTTTGATCACCTCAAGGGAGACTTTGTAAACGCCGTCTTGAGCAAAAAAAGGGGGTTGATAAGGGATATCCGGCGTAAGTTCGAGGCCATGACCCCGGCCCTGAAGATCGTCGGACAGCAACTCGAAGGCGATGCCATCGATCTCGATGCCGCGGTAGAGGCGATGGTCGAGCTCAAGGGGGGGAGGCAGCCCGATGAGAGGATTTATAAGAGCTACAGGAGGAGCGAGAGGGACATCTCCGTCCTCTTCCTCGTCGACCTCAGCATGTCCACCGACGCATGGGTAAAGGACAGGCGGGTAATAGACCATGAGAAGGAGGCCCTCATCGTCCTCTGTGAGGCGATGGAGAGCTTGAGGGACAGGTACGCAATATACGGTTTCTCGGGAAAGACACGAAAGAGGTGCTCCTTCTTCCAGATAAAGGGCTTTGATGAGCCGTCCGACACGAGGGTAAAGGAGAGGATCGGCGGGTTAATCCCCTACCACTACACGAGGATGGGGCCGGCGGTACGCCACGCAACCTCTCTCCTCAAGAGGGAAACGGCACGGGCTCGGCTCCTCTTTCTCATCTCCGATGGAAAGCCAAACGACATGGACCGGTACGAGGGGAGATACGGCATAGAGGACACACGGATGGCCATCAAGGAGGCGGAGCGAACGGGGATCGTCCCCTTTTGCCTCACCGTGGACAGCCACGCCCATGAGTACCTCCCCCGCCTCTTCGGAAGGGGAAACTACTCCGTCGTAGCCGGGGCGGACCGGCTTGCCCAGACCCTCCCCGACCTCTATGCCAAGATGATCCGCAGCCTGTAAAACAAATTCAGTACCACGTTTGGAGTATCCAGTGGCGAGGCAGATATATTAATCTATGTAACGGGTTTTAACCGGATGAATTCACTTAAAAAAGGGGAAACCATAATAAAATTCAAACCCTTGCAAAATTAGCGTTGTTTCCGCTCTTAATCAGCAGGTCACAGGTTCGAACCCTGTGCGGCCCACCAATAACAATGAGGGGTAACCCGTAACCGGTTAACCCCTTTTTTTTGGATTACGTCCTGCAGATATGGTAGATTATAAAGAGCTTGACAACAAGACTTCATTCTGGGGAAATAGTAGCAGGCAGCAGGGATTAAAGTTCTGTTTTCAGACACCATACCTTTCTCCTCAGCTCCAGCCAGTATCCCGGATCATATATCCATAGAGGGAAAATCGTACGTTGATGGAATATGCAATTCTATTGATTGAGCTTCTATATGCTTCTGCGCTTTTAGTTGCTCTTTACTTTTTCATTGTTACCAGGGGCTCCCTCTTCATCCAGTCTCTCTATAAGGGGAGAGGGAGCAGCTCCCATATCTACTGGATCTACTCCAACCGGTTCCTCATCTGGTTGACGGACCGGTCCTTTATCATTTCCGCCATCCTCCTCTTCAATTATCATAAGCTGGTTGATGGTGTCGTCAGTTCGCTCAATCCTGCCCTTGAGGGGAAGAGCGTCCTCCAGGCGTCGTGTGCCTTTGGAAATATGTCGCAGAGGCTGGTGGAGCGGTGCGCCAGTGAGGGGGTAAAGAGGGTGGTCATCTTCGATCTGATTCCCAATGAGATACGGCATACACGAAAAAAGCTTGCTAAAACCACTGCCGACGACAGGTGTCTCATGCTTCTCGAAGATGCGGCCGACATAGCCCATAAAGATGAGTCTTTTGATTACGTGGTTCTCTTCTTCCTCTTCCATGAGCTGCCGTTAGAAAAGAAGTCCCGGGTCTTGAAAGAGGCGGCACGGGTAGTGAAGCCGGGAGGCAGGATAGTCTTTGGGGAGTTTCACAAGCCCGGCCCCTGGCTGCTCAGGGCCTCGGGGAACCTCTTCTTCAAGGTCTTCGAGCCGTACGCTCGGGAGATGTGGGACTCCTTTGATCCTGTAAGGATACTGAACGGGGAAACGCCCAACCGATGGGAGTTTGCAAAGAGCACCTATTTCTGGGGCAACTACCAGGTCTTTTCAGCAACGAAGGTTCATCCGTCTACCTGAAGACAGAGGGAGGGCCGGCTGACGGGAGCCGGACAGGAGAGATGGTTGGAGAGATTGGTATGGTGAAACACCCCTCCCTGTAAGGGTATTCTCAGCCGTAACCGCGGTAGAGGTTTACACGACAGTGCTGTTTCGTATATAATATAGGGCATCTCACGATTGTAATGTTGATCAAGGGGGAGAATTGATGAAGGCTGCGATACGTAGATGCTTGCTCACCATCATGGTGTTCTTCCTGGTTGCCGGGCCCTCGTACGGGCAACCGGCTGCTGAGGAGAGCTACGCCCTCGCTGTTACCTATGCCATCGAAGGACAGTTTTTGAAGGCTAAAGAGAAGCTTGAAGAAACAGTGATACGCTTCCCCCTCTTTCTGCCTGCGTCAGAGGGTCTCAAGGTCGTCGAAGATGTGATGCGAAGAGAGATAGACGATGCGACAGCCGTACATATATTAAAAGGGAGAGGCCTCCTCCATAAGGGGATGTTCGATGAGGCGATTGATGAGTTCGATAAGGCGATAGAGATAAAACCTGACTACGTTTCCCCCTACCTTCATCGAGGGAATGCCTACGGTAAAAAGGGTGACCTGAAACGTTCAATCTCAGACTATACAAAGGCCATAGAGATCAACCCTGGGGGTGCTGAGGCTTACAACAACCGGGGGAATGCCTACGATGAGCAGGGCAAGTTGGATTTGGCCATTGCGGACTATACCAGGGCTGTTGAGATTGATCCACGATACGCCGAGGCATACAATAGCCGCGGTGCTGCCCGCTATGAGAAGAGGCAGATAGACCTTGCCATTGCCGACTATTCGAGGGCCCTGGATATTTACCCTCGATACGGAGAAGCCTATTTTAATCGCGCCCTTGCCTATCGAGAGAAGGGCGAGTCGGACCTTGCTGTTTCGGACTTTACTCGTGCCATTGAGATAGATCCTAACGACGCCGAGGCCTACTACAACCGTGGTATCGCTTACGAGGAGCAGGAGAAGAGAGAGCTGGCCATTGCCGACTACACCCGTGCCATAGAGATAGACCCGAAATATACCGAAGCCTACGAGAGGCGGCAAAGTGTATATGGGGAGTTGAGTGAGATAGAGCGTGCTATTGCTGACGCCACTCGTGCCATAGAGATAGACCCTAATGATGCCGAGGCTTTTTATAAACGCGCCCTTGCCTACGATGGGAAGAGACAGATCGACCGGGCTCTTTCGGACTACACCCGTGTCATAGAGATAGACCCTGGATTTACCGATGCCTATGTTTACAGGGGGACTATATATATGAATACGCGTCGGTATGCCGAGGCCCTCGCGGACTACACCCGGGCCATAGAGCTCGCGCCGAATGATCCCAAGGCCTATACCAACCGGGGGTTTCTCTATAAAATATTGCGGGAAAGAAGCAAGAGTTGCGCCGATTGGAGAATGGCGTGCAAGCTGTGGGACTGCAGAAACCTTCTTTTGGCAAAGTGGAATGGTGTTTGTGAATAAGGGTATAAGCGTTGGATGTCATAATTGGTCGATATGGTCACCCCTTTTCCGGTTCAGGCGCCTCCCGTTACAGGATATAATTAAGGAAGGTCTGATTAATCCATGCTGATAGCATGATATTTCTGAATTGTCC
>JBHHXU010000106.1:0-5956 GCA_046757185.1 Thermodesulfobacteriota bacterium | reverse complement strand
TGTAACCTTTTTAATTTATCCTCAAATGTGTAGACTTCTTTGAGAGTAAAGAGGTCACTGTCAATCTCAAGCAGACATTCAAAAACATCTCTTTTCCAAGAGGTCAGGTTACCTTTAATGCTTTCGATTCCCCCATCAAATCTTTCTTCGATATTCTTGTCATTGAGAATTTCCTCGAAGAGAACTGTTTCTTCAACCTTAATCCTTTTTTGCTTCTCCTTGGGAATGGAGATGAGTATATCTTCAGCCTTCCTGATAACATCACGAGTAATCTTAGGATATTCAGGATTCTCGAAGATATTCAAGTAGTCATTTTTTATTGCACTTACCTTTTTACCCTTGACAAGAACGCCGTATTCCAAGTTGTTTCTTAATCCTCCTGGGGTTAAATTCCCTGATGTAATAATGGCGCTGTTATCAAAGATGAATAGTTTGGCATGCAGATTGTGAACGCTTTTTTGCTTAAACCGGTGGATGTTCAAAAATCTCAACGCCTCCAAGTCAGAAGCCCCTCTGTGGAAATGAGACAACTTAAAGGAGTTTATGTACCTGCAATCCACTGTATGGCCAGAATTTTCTACGATGAGCTGTGCTGTTTGTTTCTTAATAAATGGACTTGCAAGATAAATGTTTTCCCTTGCCTCTTGTAAGAGCCCTACAAAGGTTTCCTCCCACGGCGACTTTATTATTTCAACCATTTGCAAGCCGGAAGCTATTAATGCTCCTTCTACGTAAAAGCCCGCATATCAACACTACTCTCTTTTCTTCTCAGGCTTCTTCTCTGCCTTTTCCGCCATCCTACCCGAGCCCCTCCTTTATCGCCGCGGCCAGGAGGGGGACCATGATCTCGTGGTGGCCGGTGAGGGTGTACCCCTTGCCGCCCCCCTTCGTCGGCCTCCTCACCACGTTCGTCACCGGACGGTAGTGCTGGATGAAGTCCATATTCACCGTTGTGAACCTCTTCACCTGGTGCCCCTTGTTCCTCACCACCGTCAATGCCTTCAGGAAGACCTCCGGGAGGAGGACGGCGGAGCCGATGTTGATATAGACCCCCCCCTCAAGGTTGGCCACGACGCCGGTAAAGAGCCTGAAGTCGATGTGGCTCCCCTCGCCGGTCGACTTCCCGTCCATCTGGGGGTGTATGTGGAGTATGTCCGTCCCGATTGCCACGTGGACGGTGGCCGGTATCTCCAGGCGGGCGGCGGCGGCGAGGATACTCAACCCCTTGTGGGGGTACCGCGACTTTGCAATCATCTCCCCCACGGAGCGACCGATGCCCCACCCCTTCTGCGTACCGAGGATGATGGCCCTGTTGAGGAGCCTCCCCGTCTCCTCGGCCATCCCGAATGAACCGCTCCCGAGCTCCGCCTCCACATCTTCAGATGTCTGTCCGGCGTAGGCCACCTCGAAGTCGTGGACGATCCCGGCGCCGTTCATGGCAACGGCAGTGACGATGCCCCTCTCCATGAGGTCGATGATGAGGGGGCCGAGGCCGACCTTTATCACATGGGCGCCGATGCCGAGGAGCACCGTCTTCCCGGCGCGGTGGGCCTCCACGACAGCCCGCGCAACATCCTTAAGGTCTCCGGCCGCCAGGATAGCAGGCAGAGAGTCGAGAAAGGCGGCAAAGGAGGAACCCTTCTCCAGGGGGGAGGCGAAGTCTTCCGTCCTGACCTTGCTCCGCCTCTCCTTGATGGAGTAGGTGGTCAGACCTTTCAGGGAGATGGGTTGTATCGGTTTCTTCACTACTGTCCTGCCTGCTGGAAGAGCAGGTGGTCTACGAGCTCGCAGAGAATATGAGCGGCGGTGATGTGGGTCTCCTGTATCCGCGCGGTGGAGTCGGACTCGACGTTAAGGAGAAGATCGCTCTTCTTGGCCATCTTGCCGCCGTCCTTCCCCGTCAGGCCGATAACCTTTAGGCCGCCCTTTGAGGCGATCTGCAGTGCCTTGATCACATTGGGAGAGTTGCCGCTTGTCGATATGGCGAGGAGGACATCGCCCTCCCGGCCGAGGGCCTTGACCTGTTTCGAGAAGGTCTGGTCATAGCTGTAGTCGTTTCCGATGCTGGTGAGGACAGAGGTGTCGGTGGTGAGGGCGACTGCCGGCAGGGGAGGGCGCTCTATCACGAAGCGGTTGACAAACTCGGCGGCGATATGCTGGGCGTCCGCGGCGCTTCCCCCGTTGCCGATAATAAGCAGCTTTCCCCCCGCTGTAAAGGCGTCCGCGATGGCCTCCGCCGCAGCGGCCAGGAGGGCGGCATTCTTCATAAAGAAGGCCTCCTTGACCTTGAGGGAATTCCTGTACGATGTCGTGATTATATTTTTCATCTGCACTTGTAAAGGAGTGGAGAGAGAAACACCTTGAACACACGTGATACTATAACGTCCGCTTTTTAAATTGTACGGAAAATGATAGTATCTATTCAGAAAAATAGTGTCAAGGGGAAAGAGGGGCGTGAGGCCCTGTAAAACGGCCTCTTCTGGATTTTCTCAACCGAAAAAGAGCATCCTGTCAAGGGTGGCACAGGCTCACTAATGGAGAAGTTTCATCTAACAACCGATTTCGTTCCACGGGGCGACCAGCCGAACGCTATTCGGGAACTCATCGAGGGACTTGAAAGGGGGATCAGAGAGCAGGTGCTCCTCGGCGTGACCGGCTCGGGGAAGACCTTCACGGTGGCCAACGTCATCGCCCGCTATAACCGTCCCACGCTCATCCTCGCCCCGAACAAGACCCTTGCGGCCCAGCTCTTCGGCGAGTTCAAGGAGCTCTTCCCGGAGAACGCCGTCGAGTATTTCGTCTCCTACTACGACTACTACCAGCCCGAGGCGTACCTCCCGACGATCGATACCTACATCGAGAAGGACGCCTCCATCAACGACGAGATCGACAAGCTCCGCCATTCGGCGACCCACGCCCTCCTGACACGGGAGGACGTCATCATAGTCGCCTCCGTCTCATGCATATACGGCATCGGCTCCCCCGCCGACTACGGCAAGCTCCACGTCTATCTGGAGAGGGGTATGGATTGCGTAAGGGATGACCTCCTCAAACGGCTCGTGGAGATGCAGTACAAACGGAACGACTACGATTTTCACCGGGGCACCTTCAGGGTCCGGGGGGATGTCGTGGAAATCTTCCCCGCCTATGAGGGGGAGACGGCGGTGAGGGTGGAGTTCTTCGGCGACACGGTCGAGGCCCTCTCCGAGGTCGATCCGATGAGGGGGAAGGTACGCAGGGGAATCAACAGGGCCCTCATACACCCGGCGAGCCACTACGTCACGACGCGGGACAATATGAGGCGCGCCATAGAAGACATACGGGTGGAGCTCCGGGAGAGGCTGCAGGCCCTCAAGGGGGTGGATAAGCTCGTCGAGGCGCAGCGCCTTGAGCAGCGGACGATGTACGACCTCGAGATGATGGAGGAGATGGGGTACTGCACGGGGATCGAGAACTACTCCCGCCACCTGGCGGGGAGGATGGCGGGGGAGCCCCCCTATACCCTCATCGATTACTTCCCCGACGACTACCTCCTCGTCGTGGACGAGAGCCACATCGCCATTCCCCAGCTCGGCGGCATGTACCACGGCGATCGGTCGAGGAAGGGGACCCTCATCGAGTACGGCTTCAGGCTCCCCTCCGCACTCGACAACCGTCCCCTGCGTTTTGACGAGTTTGAGAAGAGGATACACCGGGCAATCTACGTCTCGGCAACACCGGGGAGGTATGAGCTCAAGAAGGGGGGCGGTGTTGTAGTGGAACAGATTATACGTCCGACGGGCCTCATGGAGCCCGCCATCGAGGTGAGGGGCGCGGGGACACAGGTGGACGACCTCCTCGGAGAGCTGAAGAAGCGGGTGGAGAGGGAGGAGCGGGTCCTCGTAACGACCCTTACGAAGAGGATGGCTGAAGACCTCACCCAGTACTACGCGGACCTCGGTTTGCGGGTCAAGTACCTCCACTCCGATATCGATACCCTGGAGCGTGTTGAGATACTACGGGACCTGCGGCTCGGCGGATTCGATATCCTCATCGGCATCAATCTCCTCAGGGAGGGGCTTGACCTCCCCGAGGTCTCACTGGTGGCCATCCTCGACGCCGACAAGGAGGGGTTCCTCCGCTCCGAGGGTTCCCTCATTCAGACCTGCGGGAGGGCCGCAAGGAACGTGAACGGGAAGGTCATCATGTACGCCGATACGGTGACCGACTCAATGAAGAGGGCCATCGGTGAGACGGAGAGGAGAAGGGAGCTGCAGGCGGCCTACAACAGGGAGCACGGTATCACACCGGAGGGGATCACGAGCAGCATAAAGGACATCCTCGCCTCCATCTACGAGGCAGACTACTACAACGTTCCGGCGGTGGCGGAGGAGGAGACCGATTACGTGCCGCCCCACGAGCTGCCGGGGCTCATCAGGGCCCTCAGGAAGGAGATGGGTGCCGCCGCGAAAAAGATGGAGTTTGAACGGGCGGCGGAGCTGAGGGACAGGATCAGTGAGCTTGAGAAACGGGAGGTCTCGATAGGGTAGTCACCCTCTTACGATATCACGGCCTCGGTGCAATCGTCGCGAGGAAGACGAACCTGCTCTTTGCCCGGTAACCGTGCTGCTCTCCCGGCTCCCAGATGATGACGGAGCCGGGACCCCCCTCGACCTCACCGTCCTTTGTCGTGAAGACCCCCTCACCCTCCAGAACGGTCATCATCACCCGCGAGGTGCTGCAACACCCCTCTACCCCCTGCCCCGGCTCGGAACAGAAGAGGGCGAGCCGGGCCTGCTCGGAATCGAAGACGACGAATGAATTCTTCTTATCCGGCGTAAAGGCAATACGCTCCTTGAGATCAATCTTTTCCATACATAACTCTCCTCTCCGACTGCCGCCCTGAGGCAGAGTCTCATTTTTTGGCACTATACCGCTTACTTCATCACACTGCCATGACAAAAATCAACAAAACTCGATATCAGCTTGACATCCCTCCGTTCATACAGCTATACTTTACCCGAAAAGAGGAATCATGACCTTTACCGTTACCTTAAGTGAAATAGCCCTTCTCCTCATCGCCCTCGGCTTTGTGATACTGGTAATCTACCTTATCCCAACGATCTTCCAGCTCAGGCAGACCATCAGGGCCATGGAAGAGCTCACGCTGAAAAGCAAGGATACGGTAGAAAGTGTAAATGAGGTCATTAAAAAGACCGGAGGCCAGGCAGGGGAGGTCGGGGAGGCGATGAAGAAGTTCCTGGTCAAGGAGGGGATCACACGCGCCGTTGATATCATCGACCCTATTGTTACCAGGCTGAAGCGCCCCTTTATCACCATGGTCAGCATCCTGATCGGCCTCACTCTTGGTCTTAGATTTTTAACGAGAAAGAAGAAATAAGGAGGGGAACTGGGATGTCTAATAGAGGTGGCTGTTCTATCAGTGTACTTCTTGCCTTTATTCTTGGAGGGATTGTGGGCGCTGTTCTGGCGCTTATCTACACCCCGCTGCCGGGCGATGAGGCGAGAAAACGTATAAGGGAAGAGGCCGATGAATTCGGCGAGATCGTGAAGGATGGATACGATCTGGCAAAAGACCGGGTTGAAGAGGGGGTCGGCAAGGTCAGGGAGTTTGTCGGAGACAAGACGGACGTACTGAAGAGCGCCTTTAAAAAAGAGGGTGAGGAGGACGAGGAGTCAGAGCCCGTCTAACACCTGTTGTGAAGGCGTCATTTATCCCCCCTCTCGTATCTCCTGCAACCGAAACAAATTCTTATCGCAATAGCCGAGCTGAGCTTCCGCCTCTCAGCTCGGCATGCAACCGCCACGTTCTTTTCCTCCAAAATCCATCCATACTGTAAACGCTCATACATCACTCTTTGCGGGTGAAGAGCCGCAATTGATAGCCGGAACAGATATCAAGCTCCATGCGTATTTACCCGACAATCATTATCGCAAAATCTTTTACAGTTTTCTT
>JBHHXU010000105.1:0-5982 GCA_046757185.1 Thermodesulfobacteriota bacterium | reverse complement strand
CCAACGCGCCCCCCATGGAGAGTGAGCCGATATCCCCCATAAAGACCTGTGCAGGGTAGGTGTTGAACCAGAGGAAGCCGAGACTTGCGCCGACCATCGCCCCTGCGAAGACCGTCAACTCACCAACCTTCGGGATATACATGATCTGGAGGTAGCTCGCGATCTTCGAGTGGCCGGTGAGGTAGGCGAGGAGCATATAGGTGGCGGCAGCAATCAGGATTGGCCCGATCGCCAACCCGTCGAGACCGTCCGTAAGATTCACCGCATTTGACGACCCCACGATGATAAAGGCCGCAAAGGGGATGTAGAACCACCCCATATCTATCCTGACTTCCTTCAGGAACGGTATGGCGGTAGCAGTGTTGAAGTCACTATAATAGAGGAGGAGGGCTGTGATGAGGGCTATCACCACCTGACACGCGAATTTGTAACGCGGCCTCAGCCCTGCGCTGTCCTTTTTTACAATCTTTCTGTAGTCATCGATAAAACCTAACGCCCCCATGGCAACGGTCACAAACATCAGCAACCAGACGTAGAGGTTATTGAGATTCCCCCAGAGGAGGGTTGAGCCTATCACCGCGAAGAGTATGAGCGCCCCTCCCATGGTCGGAGTGCCCGTCTTGCCCAGGTGATTGGGAGGGCCGTCCTTCCTCACCACCTGCCCCACATGCAACCTTGAGAGCCGCTTGATGAGGGGGGGGGCGAGGATAAAGCTCAGGACCAGGGCCGTAACCACGGCGTAGATGGTCCTGAAGGTAATATACTGAAAGACATTAAAGACCGAGTGGTGTTGACTTAAGGGATATAAAAAATGATAGAGCATACTACCTCGATGTAATCCTCTGCTCCTGTTTCGTGGAGAGCCTCTCTCTGAATTTCTCCACCACATCCTCCATCCCCATCCCCCTCGAGCCCTTTACCAGCACTACATCCCCATCCCTGACAATCTTCCTCAGCATCTCGACGGCATCATCCTTGCTCTTTACCGTGCAGGCGGCGTCCCCATCCATACCTTCATCAACAGCACCTTCGTACATTTCCCCCTTGAACTCACCGTAGAGGACAAGCCTCTCCACCCCCAACCGTGATGCTAGGCCGCCGATCCTCCGGTGCACGTCCCGTGCGATATCACCCAGTTCCAACATATCCCCAAGTACGGCGATTCTCCTCCCCCTGAATTCGGAGAGGGTCCGCAGAGCCGTCTCCATGGAGTCGGGATTTGCATTATAGGTGTCGTCGAGGAGGGTGACGCCGTTGAGGTGCAACGGTTCCATCCGGTTCTTCATCGGGATATAGTGTGAGAGGCCTTCGACTATCTCATCAGGCTCCGCCCCGAGAGCGGAAGCGGTCGCAATCGCCGCAGCCGCGTTGGAGAGGTTGTAGCTGCCGATACCTCTTATCTCGACAGCGATCTCCTCGTCAAAGAGGGAAAACCTGGCGATCATCCCGTCGTACCCGGAACCTTTGGCCTCATACCCCTTGAGGCAGACGTCGGCCTTCTCCTCCACACTGTAGGTAATCTTTCTCCTCTTCGACTTCGCCGTCATCTCCACAATCCAGAGGTCGTCGAAGTTAATCACCTCCGTCCCATCCGGTTTCAGGCAGTGGAAGAGCTCACCTTTCGCCCTGGCAACCCCCTGAAAACTGCCGAGGGAGGAGATGTGTGAAATTCCTATGTTGGTGAGGAGGGCGACATCCGGTTTCGCTATCTCGGCGAGTCTCGTCATCTCCCCTTCCTCACTTATGCCGAGCTCGACGACACCCACCTGGTGAGATTCATTAAGGTCAAGGATTGTCAGGGGGAGACCGAGGAGGTTGTTCCTGTTCCCCTCTGTCTTCAGAACCTCCCTTTTCACCCCCATGATAGCGGCAATCATCTCCTTTGTCGTTGACTTCCCGCAACTGCCGCTCACCGCTGCCAGAGGGATGGGGTGTCGCTCCCGCCAGTACTTCGCCGCATCACCGAGAGCCTTTCGTGTGTCATCCACCGTGATAAGGCAGAAGTCATGTGGCAAACCGGAAAGTGTGGACAACCCCTCCCACCCCTTGCTGACCACAGCGCCCCCCGCTCCCCTCTCCGGGAGAGTTGACACAAAGTCGTGGCCGTCAAACCGGTCTCCCCTTACGGCAAAGAATATCTCTCCCCCACTGATGCCCCTGCTGTCGATGGAAACCCCCGAGAAAGCGGCCTCCCCCCGCCCCGTGACGAGGGTCCCGCCGGCACCATTTACTATATCTGAACTACACAATCCCATTGATCCTCTTAATTACCTGCCCTTTCGTCAATCGCCCTCTTCAGCTCTACCCGGTCATCAAAGGGGAGTCTCCGGTCACCGACAATCTGGTAATCCTCGTGCCCCTTCCCCGCAACGAGCACGATATCCCCCTCCGAGGCTATCTCAATGGCATGGTCTATTGCTTCCCTTCTGTCAGGTATCACCAGGTACCCCCTGGAGGTCACATCCTCACCGGCCTCATACCTCCTTACCCCCTCTATCCCCCCCTCTATCTCCCCTATAATCGAAAGGGGCTCCTCCCCCCTCGGATTATCGGAGGTGATGATGGTGATATCGCTCCAGCGAACGGCAACCTCACCCATGACCGGCCTCTTGCCCCGGTCCCTGTCGCCGCCGCACCCGAAAACCGTCACGATTCTCCCCTTTTTTACCTCGGCAAGTGACCTCAACACACTCTCCAGCGCATCCGGGGTATGGGCATAATCAACAAAGGCCTTGAAGCCACGGGGAGAGGGTACTCTATCGAGCCTCCCGGGCACCCGTTCCATACCCCTTATACCCGCCTCTATGGCGCCCCTCTCCAGGCCGAGGGCTATCCCGCACCCGACGGCGGCCATGATATTCCTCAGGTTGTACTCGCCGATCAGGGGGGAGGAGATAACGATCCTCCCCGCAGGTGTGTCAAGCTCCGCCTCTATGCCGTCGGCTGTTACGCTTTTCCGGCACACCGCAATCTCCGCATCATCCTTCTCAAGGGTGTATCTCATCAGTCGATGGGGGATACCCTTTGCCAGCTCCTCCCCCCACCGGTCATCGATATTGATCACCGCCCACCCGTCATGAGCGATGAGAGAATCAAAGAGCCTCGCCTTGCTTGCCGAGTAGTGCTCCATGGTACGGTGGTAGTCGAGGTGGTCCTGGGTCAGGTTGGTAAAGACGCCGACGGTAAAGGCGCAGCCGTCCACCCGCCTCTGGGCAAGGGCGTGCGATGAGACCTCCATGACGCAGTGAGTAACACGCTCATCGACCATCCCCCTCAAATGGCCGTGGAGCTCTATTGCCTCGGGGGTCGTATGGGGGGCAGGAATCTTTTTCCCGCCGTACCGGTACGATATTGTGCCGAGAAGACCGCTTTGAACACCGGCACTCCGGAGGATGGAATCAACGAGATAGGTGGTCGTCGTCTTCCCGTTGGTGCCTGTGATACCGATAATCGACAGTGCATGCGAGGGGTAACCGTAGAATGCATCTGCAATCTTCCCGACAGCACCTCTCGTATCGGGAACGACAATCTGGGCGACAGGGAGACCGGGGTCAGGCTCCTCCACCAGGGTTGCCACGGCTCCCCTCTTCACCGCGTCACGTAAAAATTCGTGTCCATCGTGGTGCTCCCCCCTCAACGCAGCGAAGAGGTACCCCTCGCTCACACAACGAGAATCAGAGGTGATACCCTCCAGAGCAGCAGTACCCTCCCCCAGGAGACGAGCATCATCGAGGACACTTACCACGTTACTCACCATTACAGCACCGTCCCTTCTACTCTTCACCGTCTTGAGACTGTACATCACGCATGTCCCGGCTCTCCTGTTACTGAAACAGCACCTCTACGACCCCATCGGGATCAACCTCACTGCCGGGCAGCGGCACCTGGGAAACAGCCGTACCGCTCCCGACTATCCTGACCTCAACCTTTGCCTCATTCGCAAGCCTTAAAACCATCCTCATGCTCTTATCCCTGAAGTCCGGCACCTTCCCCTCTTTCACACCGGTATCCCCCACCCTCCTGTTCAGGGCAACCAGCCGTGGTGTACCACCCTCATTTCCCTTCGGGTAGACTCCCATATAGGCAAGGCTCTGCTTCACAATCTCCCTGAAAACCGGGGCCGCTACGGTACTGCCGTAAAAGTCGCCGGCCGGCTCATCAATGAGGACGACAACCGCCAGGCGTGGAGAGTCGGCCGGCGCAAAACCGAGAAAAGAGCTGATATACTTTCCCGATGCATACCCGCCGTTGATGAGATCGGGCTTCTGGGCGGTCCCCGTCTTGCCGGCAACCTCTATGTCGGCCAGGGCGGCCTTCTCGCCCGTTCCGCCTCTCTGCGTCACCCCTTTCAGGATATTCCTTACCATCACCGTCGTCTCATCGGAGAAGACCCGCTTGATGACGGTCGGGTTATTCTCTTTGATAATCGTCCCGTCCGGGGAGGCAACAGCCTTTGTAAGGTAGGGCTTCATAAGAAAACCGCCGTTTGCAATCGCCGAGATCCCGGTTACAAGCTGGATGGCCGTCGTCGATATTCCGTGGCCGAAAGAGATCGTCGCCAGAGAAACATCGGAATCTTCAAACCTCCTGACAACCCCGGAAGCTTCACCGGGCAGATCAATACCGGTTCTTTTCCCAAACCCCAGCTCATCGATATACTGTTGGAACCTCGAACCACCCAGCCGTTCACCGAGCTTTATTGCACATATATTACTTGAGTACTTAATCATATTTGCTACAGAAAGCCAGCCGTGTTTCTTGACATCGTGGAAAGTCCTGTCGGCAACACGATAGATGCCGTTCTCACAGTAGAATATGTCGTTCGGCCTGACTACGCCCTCCTCGAGGGCCGCCGCAAGGAGAAATGCCTTGAAGGTCGAACCGGGCTCATAGCTGTCGGTAATACTCCTGTTCCTCCAATCATTCGGTCGATGGTTCCAGAAGGAGTTTGCATTGAATGTCGGGGAATTGGCCATCGCCAGCACCTCGCCGGTGTTCGGGTCCATCACTATCGCTATACCGGCCTTTGACCCCGTCGTCTCAACGACCTTCTTAAGCTCCTTTTCCGCGATATACTGTATCGTCTTGTCGATGGTCAGTATAACATCACTGCCCCTCGATTGTTGTGACTTTTCAAGACCATCGAAGATCATCTCTCGCCCGAGGGCATCCCTCTCCCCATGTACCTACATCCCCCCCCCCGCGAGATATCCGTTGTATTTCAGCTCAATCCCCTCAAGTCCCGTCGAGTCGAGGCCGACAAAGCCTATAAGGTTACTCCCCAGTTGTGGCGCAGGATAGAACCGTCTGCTCTCCTTCAGCAAGCCGATCCCCTCCATCCTCGCCAGCGACGCACGCTCCTCCTCGGTCAGGCCGGTCTGCCTCTTTAACCAGACAAAACGCTTCCCGGTGGTAAGTTTCTTCTCAACCCTCCGGTGGTCCATTGAGAGGAGCGGTGCTATTCTCTCAGCCACCATCTTCGGGTCGGCGATTTGCGTTGGGTTGGCGTATACCGATGCGGCCTCGATGGTAATGCCGAGTTCACTGAGGTTTCTGTCGTATATTCCCCCCCTCTTCGGAAGGATATTGATCGTCGTGAAATGCTGGCTCTTCGCCCGTGCCTCAAGCTTACCCCTGTGGACAATTTGAAGCTGGAAGGCACGAGCGGTCACGATGACAAAGAAGAGCAAAAAGAAGGCGAGGACGGTGAAGACGCGGAACCGTAACCACTTCTTGTCCCTATTCTCTTTCAATGTCCTTGCCATAGCGTCGTCAAACGATAAACCCGTACGGTTTCGTCATCCCTCCTTCATTCCCGTTATAGTCGCTATCGTACATAGAGTATATGCTTTCCGGAGGGATAGACGAGCCCCAGTTCATCTCGCGCTATTCTCTCTATCCTCTTCGGCGACTTGAGGGTAAGTAGTTCAAGTCTGAGTCTCCTGTTGTCGTCTTCAAGGCTGCTTCTCTGACTGTTAAGGG
>JBHHXU010000104.1:0-5984 GCA_046757185.1 Thermodesulfobacteriota bacterium | reverse complement strand
ATTGTCAAAACCTGAACCAACTTTCGTTAGCGGTAAGTTAATGGGACAGCAGTGACTGTGGATAGATTGGATGAGACCGAATCCCCTTCACAGAAGGTAATGAAAAACGGCTATGACCTTGTCCTTATCGAGGGAAGGGTCGAGCTTTTGCCGACCATCAAAACTGTAGACCAGAGAGCGGAGGTTATTCTCCTCGGAGAAATAGATATCGATGAAGTAGAGGCTATTAAAGAGGGGGCGGCGGCGCACTTTCCCGCGCCTGTTGACATCGAAAGGCTCAGACAATGTATTGATAACATATTCCACCTGGTTGACCTACGTCGTAAAACGGGGCAGCTCGAACGTCAGCTTTACGACAAATATACCTTTGCAGGGGTTGTGGGCAAGAACCCTCAGATGCTCGATATCTTTAATCTGGCAAGGCGTATCGCTCCGTACTATAAGATGATAACAATTATGGGGGACACCGGAACCGGCAAAGAGGAACTGGCTAAGGCCCTTCATGCCATAAGCCCTGTAGCAAAAAACCCCTTTGTCGTCTGTAACTGCGGCGCTCTCGTGGAGGGCTTGATCGAATCGGAACTTTTTGGTCACAAAAAGGGAGCGTTTACCGGTGCGACCACCGATAAGATGGGTGTATTTGAGGCTGCCGGCGAAGGAACCGTCTTATTAGACGAGGTCGGAGAACTTCCCCTCTCCTTCCAGCCCCATCTATTGAGGGTCCTGCAGAATGGTGATTTCAGACGCCTCGGTAGTACCCGGCCGCTGAAGGCGCGGTGCAGGGTTATAGCGGCGACAAACCGGGACCTGTCAAAAGACGTAAAGGCTGGGAGATTCAGAGAGGACCTCTTCTACAGGCTTACACCCCTGACGATTACTATCCCGCCCCTCCGCGAGAGGAAGGATGATATACCCCTTCTCTGCAAGTTCCTGCTTGAGCGGGCCTGCCGGAGGACGGGGAAGAAGATATCCGGGTTTTCACGGCCTGCGCAGATCGCCATCATGGCCTACGACTGGCCCGGAAATATAAGGGAGCTCGACAATGTAATCGAGCAGGTAACCATACTGACCAATGAAGCCTTCATCAGACTCGAAGACCTCCCCCCCTCTATTCGGGAGTCAGGCAGTAAAAGGAGCTATGATACGAAGAGCCTCGATGAAGTCATCAAGGCGCATATAGAAGAGACACTCCGGCAATGCAATGGTAACAGGAGCAATGCCGCGAAGGTGTTGGGGATAAGCAGGAGGGCCCTTTTAAGAAAGATGGAGAAATACTCACTTACATAAACTGAGTAACAATCAAACCATAGCGCATGTGATAGCATACATAACCTGCCTCCGACCCGCCCCCCCCGGCAAACAGATCCAGCAGTTTTGATACCTTCTAAGTGAAATCGATAATTTTAAACCAAGCTTGAACCTGTGGATTTGTAGCTTGTGCTTTGTGAAACCTATGCCCTGTATCCCCAAATCAGCCCCCTTCAACTGTTATCGAGTCAAAAGGAGATACACAGTCTAAACGCCGGATAACAATCACCGACAACCAGATCGACCAGCTTCTCTAGGAACTGTGGGAGTTGACAGAGGAGTAGATAAAGGTGGGGGGTAAAAACAGTTGGCATGAGGATTGTCACGGATAGTTCGTAACGCATGATGCGCGGGATCCATTACGCAATACGTTTTTACCTTCTCCACATCCTGACAATCCGTATTCATCCATCTCCTCACGTGATGCGGAAATCTACCTAGGGAAAAAGGGGGGCACGGTTCTCTTGACCTAATGCTTGGACAAACATCGTCGACATTATAGGTACGGAGAACAGCCGTCGTACCTGCTAGAAATTGTGGCTGCTCTTCATGAGGAGGCCGACGCCGAGGTAGGTGAAGAGTACCACGATGTAGCCGATGACGGTTGCAATCGCCAGCCCCCTCCCGCGCCACTCCTTTACATAGTAGGCGTGCATGGCGCCCGCGTAGTAGAACCAGACGATGAACGACCAGAGCACCTTCGGCTCCCAGAGCCAGTAGGTCCCCCACGCCAGGTAGGCCCAGACGGCACCGGTGAACATGGAAAAGGAGAAGAGGAAGAAGCCCCACAGCACCCCCCGGTTGGTAATATCGTGAAGATCCCGCAGATGGTTCACCGGTGTGCCGTCAGGACGATAGATGGGTTCATTTTGCGGTACCTCCTCCTCCGTTCGTCTGAACCAGAGGTAGAGGAGTGCCGCCGCAAAAGAGAGGGTGAAAAAAGCGTAGGCCGCGAAGGAGGCGATAACGTGGGTCTCGAACCACCGTGTGCGGAGTATCAGTGTCAGGGGGCGAGGAGGCGACTCGTTGAACTGTGCGAAGATCAGCGCGGTGAGGGCGAGGGGGGTGGTGATGAGCCGTGTTAGATGCTCACGGTACCGGAGTATGACGATGACGCTTACCAGTATGGTGCACCAGCTATAGAAGAGGAGGGTCTCGTAGATGGAGAACATGGGGGCATGACCGGCCTCATAACTCCTCACGGCGAGGGCGGCAGTGTGGAGAAGGAGCCCGCCGACTAGGGCGGCCCGTGAGAGCCGCTCATACCCCCTCCCCTTCAGGGGGGGACCGAGGAGGGCGGTGATGAACGAGATGGCGTAGAGTGCCGCCGTGATGATAATAAGGTATTTCATGGAGTGCCAATTGTGCAGGCTCTGTTTACGGCCTAGACCCCCCTGGCTTCACCCCAGATAAGCCGGTGCAGTTGAGGCTGGAGCCTTACGGTGAGGCCGTCCCTGAGTATCCATCGGGCAAGCTCCTGTTGATCCATTGCGGGGGAGGCGGGGGAAAAGAGGATGTGAGCGGTTTTTCCGGCAAGGTGTTTCTCTATAAACCCCCGTGCGAAGTCGTAGTCGTTCCGGTCGGCGATGACGAACTTCACCTCGTCGTGGGGGGTAACGGCATCCAGGTTCTCCGTAAGGAAAGAGTTCTCGTACCCGCTTGAGGGGCACTTGACATCGATTATCTTCTTGACCCCCCGGTTGACGGGCCGGAGGTCAATCGAGCCGTTGGTCTCAAGGAGCACCTCATAGCCGGACGCGATGAGCCTTCCAAGGAGTCGCACCGTCCCCTCCTGATGTAACGGTTCCCCTCCCGTGACCTCGACGAGTCTGCACGGGAACTTCCCGACCTCGGCAATTATCTCGTCGATGGTGAGCTCGTCACCTCCCCCCCTCTCCTGAGCGTACCCCGTGTCACACCCGCTACAGCTCAGGTTGCACCCCGCCAGCCGGATACAGATGGAGGGGCGCCCCGCATGGGTGGACTCCCCCTGGATGCTGAAGAAGATCTCAGAAACGTTTAATGTGCTATCCACTCTTCCCCTCATCCTTGTTCTCCTTCTTTACTGCTGCCTTTGGCCTTCCAAAGGCCTTCAGCGTTTTGGCGAGACCCGTGAGCTTTTTGGAGACACGGTCGTTGACGCTCCCCTCGGGGTAGGCGCCGTCAGGCTGCCGTTCACCAGCCGGCAGACCCGTCAGAATCTCAATCCCCTCGTCGATATGCTCGATGGGGTAGATGTGGAACTGCCCCTTCTCGACGGCTTCTACAACCTCCGTCTTGAGCATGAGGTGACGGACGTTCGTTGCGGGAAGGATCACCCCCTGCTTGCCGTTGAGCCCCTTTGCCGCACAGACGTCGAAGAACCCCTCGATCTTCTGGTTTATCCCTCCGACCGGCTGGACCCCCCCGAGCTGGTTCATGGAGCCGGTGACGGCGATCCCCTGGTTGAGGGGGAGGTCGGCGAGGCTGGAAACGAGGGCATAGAACTCGGTGCAGGTGGCACTGTCGCCCTCTATCTCATCGTAGAGCTGTTCAAAGCAGATGGAGGCGGAGAGGCTCATGGGGGTCTTCTGGGCGAACTTGTTGCCGAGGTAGCTGGTGAGGATCATGAGGGCCTTGTTGTGTATCCTGCCGCTCATCTTTGCCTCCCGCTCGATGTTGACGACGCCGGCATCGCCGAGGTAGGTCCGGGCCGTAATCCGTGACGGTTTCCCGAAGCTGTAGTCCCCCAGGTCGAGGATGGCGATCCCGTTTATCTGTCCCGCGACACCACCCTCCGTTTCTATGAGAAAGGTCCCTTCCGTTATCAATTCACGCAACCTGTCCTCAATGCGTGAGTTCCGGTAGACCCGTTCCCGTACGGCCTGCTCCACGAAGTCGCCGTTAACGGTTGTGGCGCCGCTCCTGCCGGCCCAGAAACTCGCCTCTTTTACGAGGTCGGTAATCTCGCTGAACCGGGCCGTGAGCTTCTCCTGATCACCAGCGATCCTGGAGCTCTGCTCGATGACCCGGGCGACACCGGTTCTGTCGAAGGGGAGAAGCCCCTCCTCCTTGCACTGGAGGGCGATGAAGGAGGCGTACTTCCCGATGTTCTCCTCGCTCCTCTCCATGAGGTTGTCGAAGTCCGACTTGACCTTGAAGAGCTTGCGGTACTCCTTGTCCAGTCGATAGAGGAGGTAGTAGATGAAGGGGTCCCCCTTCAGGACTACCTTTATGTCCACCGGTATCGGTTCCGGCTTCAGGGTTGTTGCCGAGACGAGACGGTACTGTTCCCAGACATCCTCTATCTTTGCCTCCCTGTTCTTTATCATCCGCTTGATCGCATCGTAGGCAAAGATGTTCCTCAGGAGGTCGAGTGCGTCGAGAACAAGGTAACCGCCGTTGGCCTTATGGACCGACCCCGCCTTTATCATCGAGAAGTCGGTAACGGCAACGCCGTACTGAACACGGTGCTCGATTCTGCCGAAGAGGTTGTAGTAAGTCGGATTGGTCTCGATGACGACGGGTGCCCCCTTGGTCTCACTGTTGTTGACGAGGAGATTGACGCTGTACCTCTCTACGGGGGGCTCCGTCTTGCCCATCTTGATTCCGGGGATGGGGAGGGCAAGCTCCTCCTTTGGGCGGAAGTCGTCCACCCGCTCCAGGACATCCTCCTTGACCGTTTCAAGATAGGCGACGACTTCGGGGTACTCCTTATACTTTTCAAGGAGGTCATTCATAAGGGGGTTGACGACATACTGGACTACCTCTCTGTCAAGCGTACTGATTCTCTCTTTTGCCTCCTTTTCAATAGTCCTAATCTCCCTTATGGCGTCGCTGAGCCTCTCCTGGAGGAATTTGCTTTCCTCCTCAAGGTGGGCCCTTTTCTCCTTTGGAAGGGCTTCGTATTCATCCTGTGAGAGGGCTTTCCCCTCCTTCGCGGGAACAACGGAGAGCCCGCTCGCGCTTCTCTTGAGGATGAACCCCTTCTCCTCCGCCCGCTGCTCCATCCTCGAAAGCACGGCCTTTGTTCTCTCCTGCTGCCCTTCGAATACCTCATCCCGGTGCCGCTCGTAGTCCTTGCTCTCGAAGACCTTCGGGATATCCCTCCTGAGGGCGACAATCAGTTCTTCCATGTCGACCTTCAGATTACCCCCCATGCCGGCCGGGAGAGAGAGGGCCTTCGGGATATCGGGGTCAAGGAAATTGAAGATATAACACCAGTCGTTGGGTGTCTCTTCGTTGATGGCGATTTTTTCCAGTTGTGCCTTTATGATGGAGCTCTTCCCCGTCCCGCTCTCCCCGAGGCCGTAGATGTTGTAGCCGTGGCTCTTCATGCCGAGCCCCATGTCGAGGGAGTGCATGGCCCTCGCCTGTCCGATGATCTCGTCGAGGGAGGGGATATCGCCGGTCGTCTTGAAGGAGAACTGGTCGGGGTCGCATCGCCAGCGGAGCTTTTCCGGTGTCAGGGGGTGTATCTTTTCTGCCATAGAGACCTCCTGTGGAGTAAGTGAGGGTACTGTTTGCGGAGTGTATCGAAAGGGAGAGGAACGAAGCCGCTCCGTTTATGAGCGCCTCCTATCAGTGATGATGTCCGTTATCGCGGTGTGCTATGCGTCTCAGAAGCTCTTCACCGTCGCAACTCATACACTCCATCTGTAGCGTAGTATAATGGATATTAAACCTCCGGGCAAGCA
>JBHHXU010000103.1:0-6006 GCA_046757185.1 Thermodesulfobacteriota bacterium | reverse complement strand
TTTATGTGCGGCTTCGTTCGCTCAAATTTGGCCTTGCTCATAGCTCCCTCCTGATCTTTAGTAACGTGTTATTGCTTTTATTCGGTCAATCTCTTCTTAACAGAATTGGAGTACCCGGCTACCCTAACCCTGCACTTTGGCCGTTATCTCCTCCGAGATAGACGTCGGAACCTGCTCGTAGTGTAAGAACTGCATCGCAAAAGTCGCCCTGCCCTGTGTGGCGGAGCGGAGATCGGTTGCATAGCCGAACATAGTTGCCAGTGGCACCTGGGATGCAACCACCTGGAATCCGCTTCGCATCTCCATCCCGAGAATCTTTCCCCGCCTCGAATTCAGATCCCCGACAACATCCCCCATAAACTGATCCGGCGTGACAACCTCCACCGACATAATCGGCTCAAGGAGTATGGGCTTGGCCTTGGCCGCCGCCGCCTTGAAACCCATCGATCCCGCAATCTTGAAGGCCATCTCAGAGGAATCAACATCGTGATATGAACCGTCATAGAGGGTAACCTTTACGTCCATCAGCGGATAACCGGCAAGGACCCCCAACTCCATGGCTTCCTCCACACCCTTCTCCACAGCCGGTATATACTCTCGCGGCACCTTTCCACCAACAATGCTGTTAACGAATTCAAATCCACTGCCGGGCTCAAGGGGCTCAATCTCAAGCATCACATGGCCGTACTGGCCGCGCCCACCTGTCTGCCGCACATACTTCCCTTCGGCCTTTGCAGCCTGGGTGATGGTCTCTTTGTAGGCAACCTGCGGCTTTCCGACATTCGCATCTACCTTGAACTCCCTCAGCATCCTATCAATAATGATCTCAAGGTGGAGCTCACCCATGCCCGATATAATGGTCTGACCGGTCTCTTCGTCGGTCTTGACCCTGAACGACGGATCTTCGATTGCAAGCTTTTGAAGGGCCACACCGAGCTTCTCCTGGTCCGACTTTGTCTTTGGCTCAACGGCTATGCTGATTACCGGCTCAGGAAACTCCATCGATTCCAGAACAACGGGGTGCTTCTCATCGCAGATTGTGTCGCCAGTAATGGTGCTTTTCAACCCCACAACTGCCGCGATGTCTCCGGCGCAGACCTCCTTCACCTCTTCCCTCTTATTGGAGTGCATCTTCACCAGCCTGCCGATCCGTTCTCTCCGCCCTTTACCGGGATTAAAAACATATGATCCGGCAGCCAGCGTTCCTGAATAGACCCGGACAAAAGTGAGTTGACCGATAAACGGGTCGTTGGCAATCTTGAAGGCGAGGGCCGAGAAGGGGGCATTGTCATCTGCGTCCCTGGGCTCCTCCTCAGATGTCTCCGGATTAGTGCCTACAATTGCCTCTACATCCACGGGGGATGGGAGATAATCTATGACGGCATCGAGGAGAGGCTGAACCCCTTTATTCTTGAACGCGGAACCAAGAAGTACCGGCGTTATCGCAATATCGATGGTCCCTTTTCTGAGAGCCTGTTTCAATTCGCTCTCAGAGATCTCGGCACCATCGAGGTACTTCTCCATGAGCCCCTCATCGAAATCAGCGGCGGCCTCTATGAGCTTATCACGATACTCCTGCACCTGATCCTTCATATCAGTCGGAACATCCTCAAGGTGAAACTTCGCGCCAAGGGTCGATTCATCCCAGACAATCGCCTTCTGGGCGATGAGGTCGATGACCCCCTTGAAGTTATCCTCCGCCCCGATGGGAAGCTGAAGAGGAACAGGCCGGGCGTTGAGCCTCTCCTCGATCATGCCGACCACAGAGAGGAAGTCGGCACCAACCCTGTCCATCTTGTTCACAAAGGCAATCCTCGGCACCTGATACTTGTCAGCCTGACGCCAGACAGTCTCGCTCTGCGGCTCGACACCGCCTACCGAGCAGAAGACACCAACGGCGCCGTCAAGCACCCTGAGAGAGCGCTCCACCTCGATAGTAAAATCGACATGACCGGGGGTATCGATGATGTTAATGGAACAGTCCTGCCAGTTACAGGTCGTGGCAGCGGAGGTGATGGTGATACCCCGCTCCTGCTCCTGTTCCATCCAGTCCATAACGGCCGTACCGTCATGGACCTCACCGACCTTATAGGTGACACCGGTATAGTAGAGTATACGCTCTGTAGTCGTTGTCTTTCCGGCGTCTATATGGGCCATTATGCCGATATTTCGCATCTTCTTTAGTGGGATTGTTCTTGCCACAATCAATAATCCTCTTTAACTACCATCTATAGTGGGCAAAGGCCTTGTTGGCCTCCGCCATCCTGTGCACATCTTCCCGTTTCTTCACCGCCCCACCTTTTTTCTGAGACGCGTCGAGTATCTCCGCTGCGAGCTTCTCGTACATGGTCTTGCCGCTGCGGCTTCTGGAGTAACTCACCATCCAGCGAAGAGCCAAAGCCAGCTTTCTCTCAGGGCGGACCTCCATGGGAACCTGATAGGTTGCCCCTCCGACCCTTCGCGATCGAACCTCAAGGAGGGGCCGCACATTATCGATGGCCTTCTTAAATACCTTGAGAGGCTCATCTTTGCTTCGCTCCCCTACCAGATCAAAGGCCCTGTATATAATCGACTCCGCCACGCTCTTCTTGCCATCCCTCATTATAGTATTGATGAGCCGCTCCACGGTTACGTCGTGGTACTTCCCATCGGGCATGACCTTCTTCTTCTGGACACTTCCAGTTCTCGGCATCTCCCCTCCGTAAAAAACGACTCTTCCCTGTTCATCATAAACGGGGAAGGGCGAAAAATTACTTCGGCCTCTTCGTGCCGTACTTCGACCGGCTCTGTTTCCTATCCTGAACCCCTACGGTATCAAGGGTGCCCCTCACGGTATGATAGCGAACACCGGGGAGATCCTTCACTCTCCCTCCCCTGATGAGGACAACCGAGTGCTCTTGGAGGTTATGCCCCTCTCCGGGGATGTAGGAGGTTACCTCCAGTCCGTTCGTCAGCCTCACTCGTGCTACCTTCCTCAATGCAGAGTTTGGTTTTTTAGGGGTTGTTGTATAGACCCTCACACAGACCCCCCGCTTCTGCGGACACCCTTCGAGGGCCGGCGCGGTTGTCTTCTTTTTAACACGCCTTCTCCCCTTTCTTACTAATTGATTAATCGTCGGCATGGTTTATCCACCTATTATTTTAAAGTGCTTATACGCCCGTTGCATCGGAATCTCCAGTGCAGTTTTCGTAAGGAGAATCCGTGCCAACAATCTCCTTCCGCGCACCACTTTACCCTTAATTGGGGTAAATTCGTTTATGTTATCTGTCATAGCGACGCTTGTCAAGGCTATTGTTGTTCAACCGCCATGTTTTCTTCAGGGAACCGTTCCTCATCGAGTGGAACCTCCATGTCGGGGGGCTGATTGACGGCGGCCACGACAGACTTGTACGGAGAAAAACCGGTGCCGGCGGGAATAAGCCTCCCCATTATCACGTTCTCTTTGAGTCCCCTCAGGTGGTCTCTTTTCCCGCATATAGCCGCTTCCGTGAGTACCTTCGTCGTTTCCTGAAAAGAGGCGGCAGAGATGAAGCTCTCCGTTGAGAGAGACGCCTTTGTTATACCCTGAAGCAGCGGCTCGGCGACGGCAGGCCTTCCTCCCTCCGCCAGTACTCTCTCATTCTCATCTTCAAAGATATACCGCTCTGCCTGCTCTCCCGGGAGGAGTTCCGTTTCCCCGGACTCCTTTATTTTCACCTTTCTGAGCATCTGTCGCACAATTGTCTCGATATGCTTGTCATTTATCTTTACCCCCTGGAGACGATAGACCTCCTGGACCTCATCCACGAGATATTTGGCCAGCTCTTTTAAACCGAGAACGCTGAGTATGTCGTGAGGGTTAATAGAGCCGTCCATCAGGGGCTCTCCAGCCACGAGCCTGTCGCCTTCCCTCACGCTGATATGCTTCCCCTTCGGTATGAGGTACTCTTTCGGTTCTCCAACATCGGGGGTAACAATCACCTTCCTCTTCCCCTTCGTATCCTTCCCGAAGGTCACCACTCCGTCGATCTCAGTAATGACGGAACAGTCCTTTGGCTTCCTCGCCTCAAAGAGCTCGGCAACACGCGGGAGCCCACCGGTAATATCCTTTGTCTTCGTCGTTTCACGGGGTATCTTTGCGATAATGTCCCCCGCCTTAACCACATCCTTCTCATTCACCGTTATGATGGCGCCGACCGGAAGAAGGTACCGAGCTGCCGTCGCGGCGCCCTCTATTTTATGGGTCCTCCCCGACTCATCCTTAATTGAGACCCTCGGCCTCAGATCACCCTCTTTGTAACTCACAATAACCTTGCTGGAGAGACCCGTGACTTCGTCCACCTTCTCACGCATTGTCCTGCCTTCAAAAACGTCTCCAAACTTCACCGTTCCGCTCGCCTCGGTCAGAATAGGTATCGTATAGGGGTCCCACTCGGCAAGTATGGTCCCGCTCTCTACCTTCTGACCGTCCTTGACCTTCAGCCTTGCGCCGTAGATAAGGGGGTTTGTCTCCCTATCCCTCCCCTGCTCATCCTGAATGGCAATCTCGCCGTTTCTGTTCATAACAACAGTCTCGCCCAGTGAATTGGTAGCAATCTTGAGATTTCTGAAACAGATAATCCCGCCGTGTCTTGTGTCGAGGATCGTCTGCTCGGCCCTTCTGCTTGCAGTGCCCCCTATATGGAAGGTCCGCATGGTGAGCTGTGTACCCGGTTCGCCTATAGATTGGGCGGCAATCACGCCGACCGCCTCTCCCAACTCAACCACCCTCCCCCGTGCGAGGTCCCTCCCATAGCACTTGATACATATCCCTCTTCTGCTGCGGCAGGTGAGGACGCTCCGTATCTTTATTTTCTCAATCCCCGACTCTTCGATTCGTGATATAGCATCTTCGTCAATCTCTTCACCCGCCCTGGCCAGAACATTCCCGGTAAAGGGGTCAATCACATCCTCCAGGGCAACCCGCCCGAGCACCCTCTCCCCGATGGGCTCAATGATCTCACCCGCCTCCACGAGAGACGACAGGTAGATGCCATCAAGGGTGCCGCAATCCTCCTCCATAATAATGGCATCCTGTGCCACATCGACGAGCCTCCTCGTCAGGTACCCTGAGTTGGCGGTCTTCAACGCCGTATCCGCCAGACCCTTTCTCGCACCGTGGGTCGATATAAAGTACTGGAGCACCGTCAGTCCCTCCCTGAAGTTGGCCGCGATCGGTGTCTCAATAATCTCACCGGTTGGTTTTGCCATGAGTCCCCTCATACCGGCGAGCTGCCTCGTCTGCTGGGCGGATCCACGGGCGCCGGAATCGGACATCATATGGATGGAGTTGAAGCTCGGCACACTTAGTGGCTTCCCGTCTTTCCCTCTAATCGTATCCGTCCCCAGTCCCTTCAGCATCTCCCCCGCTATCGCCTCGGTGGTATGGGCCCAGATATCTATTACCTTGTTGTACCTTTCACCGTCGGTAATCAGTCCCTCGTTATACTGTCTCTGAATCTCCCTTACCTCCTTATATGCCTTGTTCAGGAGGGTAGCCTTACTCTCCGGCACCCTCATGTCGTCAATGCAGATCGATACCCCCGATTTTGTAGCGTACTTGAAGCCGAGGTTCTTCAGCCGGTCGGCAAGGATGACGGTTTTTTTGTTGCCCTCCGTCCTGTAACAGACATCTATGAGATTGGCAAGCTGTTTCTTATCCATAACCCGGTTCACAAGTCCGAAAGGGATACCCTGTGGCATAATGTCGTTCAGCAGAACCCTTCCGACCGTCGTGTCGATCATCTCCCCCTCCACCCGCACCCTGATTGGCGCCTGGAGGTGTACGACACCGGCATCATGAGCAATCCTTACTTCATCAAAGCTCGAGAAGTGCTTCCCCTCCCCCTCTACACCGTACCTCTCCCTTGTGAGGTAGTAGATACCGAGCACGATATCCTGGGTCGCTACAATTACCGGCTTGCCGCTTGCCGGAGAGAGGATGTTGTTCGTGGACATCATGAGGACCCTCGCCTCCGCCTGGGATT
>JBHHXU010000102.1:0-6007 GCA_046757185.1 Thermodesulfobacteriota bacterium | reverse complement strand
GAGGGGTTTTACCCTCATTGAACTCCTCGTTGTCGTGGCGATTATCGCCATCCTCGCCTCAATAGCCATACCCCGGTTCTTCTATTACAAGGAGAGGAGTAACAGGGGCAGCATGATTGCCGATGCGAGGAACGCCGCGACGACGTTCGAGGCGTACTTTGTAGATTTTGGCACCTATGGCCCTGCTGAAACGCGTAACGCTATTACCGGTCCCGGGTTCGATGACTGGCCTGATGCAGATTATCGGGTAAAGGCGAGCAGGGGCAATACTCTAACGGCGGCAATAGTGGCTGATACTACCTATAGTATCACGGTGTCAAACAACAGAGCCGGGCCCGGCAAGAGTCCCCTTACATTGAATAGTACGGGGAACTGCTCGTTTGCGGATTCCTCCCCCTGTTGAGATATCTGTCTTAATAATAGCAGGGTTTCTCTCGTACCCAGAAAAGATACCCCTTGTTTTTCCCCTCCCATCCCCTTATACTCACCGTTAATGCAATCCATTCCGGCTCATAAGGCTCTTTTTTTTATCTTTGCATTATTATTCCTCTGTTACCTCCTCCTCTCCGTCGCACGGAATTCGACGTGGAGGGATGGGGTAACCCTCTGGCGTGATGCGGCGGGGAAGTCGCCCCACAAGGCCCGTCCCCACCATAATCTCGGGACTGCCTATAAGGATGAGGGGGACCTCCGCGAAGCGGTGAGGGAGTTCAATAGGACCCTCGACATCGAACCCCGCTACTTCCTTGCCCATTACAACCTCGGCGTCGTCTATAAGGAGCAGGGGCTCATCGAAGAGGCGATGGATGAGTATAGAAGAGTCATCGCCATGAAGCCCGACTTTTACAACGCCTATAACAACATGGGGGTTGTCTATAGGGAGAGGGGGCAGTTGGATGAGGCGAAAAGGATTTACCGTCACATGATCGGCCTCAAGCCGTTACACTACCTTGCCTATGTGAACCTTGGGGAGCTCTATCTGGATGCGGGGGAGTTGGAGAGGGCACTCGTTAATCTAAAGAGGGGTGTAGAGTTGAATCCGTGGAATGAGGTAGCCTTCTATAACCTTGGCCAGACCTATTTCCTCATGAGACGCATTGACGGGGCGGAGAGGGCCTTCCGGAGGGCGGTGGATCTCAAACCCGAATACGGTTTCGCCCATGCCGGGATGGGGCAAGTGTTGTTGACACGGGGGCGCCTCGATCAGGCGATGTCGGCCTTCAGGAGGGCGGTCGAGCTGGGGGTAAACGATTTTGCCACCTTCTACAATATGGCCGTGATACACGGTGGGAGGGGGGAGTGGGATGAGGCGGTGAAGGGGTATCGGGCGGCACTACGTTTTGAGCCCGACGACTGTGACGCCCTCCACGGTGAGGCGGCCGCCCTCGACAGGGGTGGTCATAAAGACGAGGCACGCGAGAGATATGCCGGCTTCATTGAAAGGTGCAAGAGCAATGCCCCGTTCTCCGCTCACATAGAAGAGGCCCGAAAACGCGTCAGAGCGACGGGGGGAGAGGGGAGTTAGGTAAAGGAGGATTGGTGTTACTCATCTACCATATAGGTTTCCTGATGGGAGGGGTCGGCCTCCTGATTTTTTTTCTCGGCCATATGGGGCTCATGGGTGTTGTCTCCCTCTCATTGATAACCCTCCTTGCCTCTGCCGCCCTGATCGTGCTCATCCGGGGCTGGCTGAAGGGGACCCCCCGTCAGCGGGGAAGAGAGTGGTGGACACTCGCACCATTCCTCCTCTTTACGCTCCTTCTCCTCCCCCTCATCCTCCTCCCCCCCACAGGTCGGGATGCACTGATCGTCCACCTCGCCCTGCCGAAACTCTTCCTTCAGGCGGGAAAGATATTTGAAGTCCCCTTTATGAGCTTCTCCTATATGCCGATGAACACCGACCTCCTCTACCTTATCCCCATGGCGTTCGGTAGCGACACGGCGCCGAAGCTCGTCCACTTCTCCTTTGCCGTTCTTACCGGCCTCCTCCTCTCCTCCTATCTCTCCGGGAGGGTGGGGAGGGGCTACGGCCTTCTCGGTTTCTTCATCTACCTGACGACCCCGATCGTGGTCAACCTCTCGACAATGGCCTACATCGACCTGAGCCTCGCCTTCTACTCCACCCTGGCCCTCATCGCACTCCTCAGGTGGCGGGAGGAGGAGTACGCCGCGCGATGGCTCATCTATTCGGCTGTCGCGACCGGTCTGGCCCTCGGCGCAAAGTACAGCGCCCTCGTCGTCCTCTTTATTATGTGTGTGTCGGCGGTCTATCTCTACAGCAGGGGTACCGGGGATCAGGGAGGTGCTGTGAAGAGGGGCCTTCTCTACCTGGCAGTGGCGCTTCTTGTCTTTTCACCGTGGTTGATAAAGAACATCGCTCTGACGGGCAACCCTCTCTACCCCCTTGCACAGGGACTCTTCCAGGCACGCCTGGGCGGGGGTGAGGGTTTCCATATCTCCGCCCTTCCCCCTCTCCTGATGAGGAAGCTCCTCTACGGAGAAGATATCTGGTATATACTCCTCATACCGTTGAGGATATTCTGGGAGGGACAGGACGGCTCGCACCGGTATTTTGACGGCCTCATGAACCCGTTCTACCTCATCTTTATTCCCCTGGCCTTTTTTGGGGGAAGAAGAAGGGAACTGGGGATGCTGGCCTTCTTCTCATGCTTCTTTTTTCTAATAGCCCTCTTCACGGTCGATATCGTCACGCGTTATCTCCTGCCCATTATCCCTGTTATTATTATATTTACGGTAATCGGCTTCTCCAACCTCATGGGAATGAGGAGGGTGAGATACCTGGCCCTCCTCTTCATGACCGGGTTGTTTGTCTTTAACGGATGGTATATAGTTAACCTCTACCAGAGGTACCGGCCGATGGGGTATATCTCCGGCAGCGAGACGAGGGAGGAGTACCTCACCAGAAGGCTTCCCGATTATGCCGCCATCCAATTCGGCAACGCACACCTGCCTGACGACGCGAGGGTCATGCTCATCTTTGCGGGGGAGAGGGGATACTACTGGGAGCGGGAGTACTTCTACGGCAGCAGGGGAGGGGGGTATTTCATCAGAGCGGTGAGGCGGTCGGCCGATGAGAGGGGGCTGAAGGGGTGGTTCAAGGAGATGGGGGCGACCCACCTCTTCATGCGCGATGACCTCCTGATACGCTTTGCGGGGGACAACCTCGACAGGAAGGGGCTTACGGTCTTTGAGCGGTTCTACAGGGGTGAGCTGAGGCGCCTCTACATGCAAAACAGCTACTCCCTCTACGAGATAAAGTAGTGGGATTTTTTTGAATATCAGAAGAGCAAAGAGAGTAATAAGATAACATCGGCAAATGTTTTCATTCAAGGCTGTCTACGTAATTGTCCTGAGGGAGTTCAAGCGGTTTTTCAGGCAGAGAGGGAGGCTGGTCGTGACCATTGCCCGTCCCCTCCTCTGGCTCATGATTGTGGGCTCAGGTTTTGCTACGATTATTACCGTCCCCGGTGACCTTGACTACCGGCAGTTTATCCTCCCCGGCATCGTGGGGATGACCATCCTCTTCAGCTCGATCTTCTCCACGATAACGGTCGTGTGGGACAGGGAATTTGGCTTTCTGCGGGAGATGCTGGTTGCGCCTATCTCACGTTCGACCATCGTGGCAGGCAAACTGCTGGGGGGGACGGCCCTCTCTCTCTTTCAGGGTGTGGTCCTGATCGCCTTTGCCCCCCTCTTCGGTCTCTCGGTGGGCCTCGTCCAGTACGCCTGGATGTTCTTCCTCATGGCCATCGTCTCCCTCTCCATCACCGCGCTGGGACTCTTCATCGCATCATTCCTCAAGTCCCTCGAGGGGTTTAATGTTATTATGAACTTCGTCGTCCTCCCCATGTTCTTCCTGAGCGGCGCCCTCTACCCGGTGAAGGCCCTCCCCGCATCTCTCCGGCGCCTCACCCTTTTGAACCCCCTGAGCTACGGGGTGGATTCATTTAAACATGTCCTCCTGGGGGGAGGCAGTGCCATGGTCGCCGAGTTCCCCTTCGCCCTCGACATCCTTGGTCTCATTCTCTTTTCCGTGGTGATGATTGTCCTGGCCTCCTACTCCTTCGGACGGAGAGAGTAGGATGAGGGAGGGGGCGCATAGTGAGAGGGCAAAGGGGAGAGGGACCCTCTATGTCGTTGCGACCCCCCTCGGCAACATGGAGGATATAACGGTACGGGCGATAAGGGTTCTCGGCGAGGTGCCGCTCATTGCCGCCGAGGACACGAGACATACCGGCAGGCTCCTCAAGAGGTACGGTATTTCGACTCCCCTCACCAGCTACCATGAGCACAACGAAGGAAAGAAGGCCCCACGGCTCCTCGCCCGTCTCAGGGAGGGGACGGATATCGCCCTTGTCTCCGATGCGGGGACGCCCGGTATCTCCGATCCTGGCTACAGGCTGGTAAAGCTGGCGGCAGAGGGGGAGATCGAGGTGATCGCCGTCCCCGGCCCGTCGGCAGTACTTGCCGCCCTCTCGGTGGCGGGCCTCCCGACGGACAGCTTCCTCTTTGAGGGGTTTGTCCCCTCGCGCCGAACGGAACGGAGGAGGTTTCTCCTCGGGCTCAAGGGGCTCAAGAAGACCGTACTCCTCTACGAATCGCCCCGCCGCATTAGAGGGACGGTGAAGGATATCGGGGAGCTCCTCGGTGATGTCAACCTCGTTCTGGCGAAGGAGCTGACAAAACTGCACGAAGAGGTATACAGGGGGAGGGTGGGGGAAATTCTTGAGATTCTTGAGGGGTGTGATATAAAGGGTGAGATAACGCTTCTTATCGGTCCCCAGAGTGAGGGGAAAAGGAACGACATCTCTATCAGTGAGGAGTTAAAGGGCTATCTGAAGCTCGGTTTTACCTTAAAGGATGCGGTACAGGCGGTTGCCGCGGAGAGCGGTCTCCCCAGACGCGCTGTTTACCGTGAAGCGATAAAGCTGAAGGAGGGGGAGAGAGACAAGTGACGGGTGAGAAAGCATGAAGAGGATACTCCTGGGAATTATTATCGGCCTCTGTCTATTTTTCCTCTTCCTCTATTTCGGGGGCGCCGACTATCTGAGAGACTTCGGCAGTAAGACGGAAGAGGTGGGGAGGGATTTGAAGCAGTACGAAAAGGGTGTCAAGGAGTCTGCCGAGAAGGCAAAAAAGATAGTTGAAAAGACGGGAAGGAAGCTCAAGGAGCATATCCCGTGAGCCAAAACTGTGCGTAAAGAAGCCGCAGGCACAGAGATTGCTTGATGAAGTAGCCTTCGACTACTGAGCAATGTGCCGATTTTATAGATAAAAGTGTAAGATTATTTTACAGTGTAATGAATCACCTAACCTATAGATTATTCTAACGATTCCCTCTGTTTCGCCCCTTTTTTACCCTTTTTACCCTCTGAAAAGGGGCGCGAAAAGTGTAAAATTATTTTACACTTCCGATAATTGCATAACCTGTTGAATAGTATAGGCATTTCCTTTATTTTGGCCTTTTTTGGTTCTTTTTATCCCTGAAAAAGAGCTAAAAAAGTGTAAGATTTTTTTACACTTTGGAAATGGGCAAGGAGGGTGTTTTTTTAAAACTCCGTAAAATCAGTGGGTTGAGGGTTTGACAAGAAGTTGGCATAGAATTTGCAAATACTTTAGTCTCAGTGCTAAAGGATTGGCAATGAGCTTTGTTCTGTTAATAAAAAAATGAAAGGAGGTAAATAGAATAGAAGTTAGGAAGATAGCAGAGTCCATTAAAGTAATATGTTTTCAATTAAATGGGCGCTGTCCCTGATTAGTGATATAAATCAATAGGTTGAGGGCTTAACAAAAAGATGGCATGGAAATTGCTTAATATATAGTGTAGTTGGTTGGCTCTTTAGTCTTGAATGCTCCGGTGGGAAAATACTGAGGGGTCAAAAAATGTTTCAAAAAAATAGGTCAAGGAGGCATAATATATGTCGTACCACCGCTGTCCCATTAACTTACCGCTAACGAAAGTTGGTTCAGGTTTTGACAATCTGTT
>JBHHXU010000101.1:0-6056 GCA_046757185.1 Thermodesulfobacteriota bacterium | reverse complement strand
CCCCTGCCCCCTCAGGTTATCCGAAGAAGATCTCGGCAACCCGGTAGAAATCCATATCGACCAGCTTGAGTTCTTTGGTCCCCCTCTCAAGGGGAATATCAACGATCTCATTCCCTTTGAGGGCGACCATCCTTCCGAACTTACCTTCCTTTACCAGCTCGACCGCTCTCACGCCATACCGCGTAGCCAGAACCCGGTCGTAGGCCGTCGGGGTACCCCCCCTCTGGAGGTGACCGAGGACCACGTGACGGGACTCCACACCCGTCCTCTTCTCAATCTCATTTGCAAGGAGCTCACCAATTCCGCCCAGACGCTCATGGCCGAAGGCGTCCTTCTTGGCCTCCTTGGTAATAATCTTGCCGACCGCCTTCGGTATGGCCCCCTCCGCAACGACTATGATGCTGAAATGCCTCCCCCGTTCGACCCTCTTTCTCACCACATCACAGACCTCATCCACCGCAAACGGCTTTTCCGGTATGAGGATCATATCCGCCCCCCCCGCCAGTCCGCCATAAGTCGCTATCCAGCCGGCATGTCTCCCCATGACTTCAACGACCATTGCCCTGTGGTGCGCCTCCGTCGTCGTGTGCAGCCTGTCCAGTGCCTCGGTAACGATATTGACGGCCGTATCGAAGCCGAAGGTAAAGTCGGTGCCGGAGAGGTCGTTGTCAATCGTCTTTGGCACACCAACAACATTAACACCATGCTCTATCAGCCCTGTTGCAACACCGAGGGTATCGTCCCCCCCGATAGCGATAATGCAGTCGAGACCGAGAAGTTTGATGTTATCAAGCACCTTCCTTGTCGTATCCTCATTCTTCAGCGGATTTGTCCTCGACGTGCCGATGATGGTCCCCCCTTTATGGAGTATCCCGGCGATCTTATCATTATCGAGAGGGAGGTATGATGCATCCACAAGCCCCCTCCATCCATCCCTGATCCCGACGACCTCATAGGCGTATCTGCCGCTTAACTTTACCACTGCCCTTATGACTGCATTGAGACCGGGACAGTCACCACCCCCGGTAAGAACTCCTATCTTCATAACTGCTTTTTTCCTTTCTCTTTTTTCGTTCTATTTGTTTATTTTTTTATCACATTTATGCGCTCTTCTCAATCGGCAAATAGACGGTAAAGGTGCTCCCCACCCCCGGTTCACTCTCGACCTCTATTCTCCCGCCGTGGGCGTCAACAATCTCCTTGCAGATACTCAACCCGAGACCGGCGCCCCCCGCCTCTCTCGTTCTCGCCTTATCGACCCGATAAAACCGGTCGAAGAGGTAGGGGATGTCCTCCTGGCCAATCCCTACTCCGGTATCGGAGACCCTCATTACGGCACAATCGGTATCGGTCTCTAGAGAGATTGTCACTCTCCCCCCCTTCTGTGTGTACTTGATTGCATTGTCTATCAGGTTGAAAACAACCTGGCCGAGCCTCACCGGGTCCCCAGAAACGGTGGCGGGTCTATTCGTGGTCACCTCTAGTCCAACACCCTTTTCTGCCGCCAATCGGACGGCGAGCTCAAACCGCTCGCTTACGATATGATCGAGCTTCACCCCTTCCTTTACCGCTTCACCCCTATCTTGATCCACCCTCGCAAGATCAAGGAGATTCGTAACTATATAAGACATCCGGTCAATCTCCTCGAGAACGCTGACAAGAACCTCTTTAAGTCTCTCTTCCCCCTTCTCCCCCTTGAGGGCAACTTCGACCTCACCCTTCATAATCGTCAGGGGTGTCTTGAGCTCATGAGAGGCGTCTGCGGTGAACTGCCTCGTTCTGTTGAATGATCCCTCCAGCCTGGCAATCATCTCGTTGAAGGTCTCCGCCAGTCTCCCGATCTCGTCTCTAGGCCCAGGGGTCTCAAGCCTCTCATTGAGGCTCTCCGCTCCGATCTTCCTTGCCATCTGTGTAATATTTGCAACCGGTCTCAACGTCTTCCCTGTTAAAAACCACCCGATAATACCGGCGATAAGCACCGCTACGGGACCGCCGAAGATGAAGATATAGAGGGTCCCGTGGAGTATCTCTTCCCTCCCCTCCATAGATGCCCCTACCTGGAGGATATTCACGAGGCTGTCGCCGGACATGATAGGGTAGGTCACCACCCTGATGGGAACATCCCCCACTTTCTCCGTTATCTCGTACGTCGCCCTGCCGTGGACGGCGTTCCAGTGCGACGTCTCGGTCAGTGGGAGGAAGAGCCCCTCCAGGGTCGATGACTTTGCCTCGACAGTGCCGTTAGGTTTGAGCACCTGTATGTAGTTTCCGGCTGTCTTGATACCGAAGAATTGTTCAAAGATGATATCGAAGTGTTCGGGGAGGGTAAGGGTGCGAGGGGGCCTCAAGACGGTGGTGGCCAAAATCTCCGCCACGGAGGTAATCTTTGTGTCGACTCCGCTTATGATTATCCGGGAGAGAGTTAAGGAGAATATAACACCAAAGGCGAGAATGCTGATGGTCAGGAGGATCGTGTACCAGAGCGTCAGCTTTGTTCGGATCGTAAAGGACATCTATCCTCAGGAAATACCGTTAAGAGGCGGCATTTGGAATGTCGTCCTACTCCTCATCCCTGAGGACATACCCCACCCCTCTGACGGTGTGGAGAAGCTTTACCTCTTCATCTTTGTCTATCTTGTTTCTCAGATGGTTGAGATAAACATCCACCACGTTGGTCTCACTGTCAAAGGTGTGATCCCACACGTGCTCGGCTATCATGGTTCTCGTAAGGACCCTGTTGGGATTCCTTAAAAAGTATTCCAGGAGGGCATACTCTTTGACGGTCAGCTCTATCTCTCTCCCCCCCCTCTTCGCCTTCCTCGTTGCGGGATCGAGGCTCAGATCCCTGAACTTCAGAACGGTGAGACCCTGATCCCCCCGTCGCATCAAGGCCCTCAGCCGTGCTATCAACTCTGCAAAAGCAAAGGGCTTTGTCAGATAGTCATCCGCCCCGCTGTCAAGCCCTTCAACCCTGTCATCGACGGAGTCCCTCGCGGTGAGGAGGAGTACGGGGGTCTTTATACTCTTCCCTCTCAACTCCTTCAGCACCTCAATACCGTTCTTTTTCGGCAGCATGATATCGAGAAGTATCACATCGTATTCATTACTCTCCGCGAGGTGCTGCCCCTTCTCACCATCATAAGCAACATCGACGGCATAGCTCTCTTCCTCAAGGCCCCTCTTTATAAAGCCTGCAACCTTCTTCTCATCCTCGACGACGAGTATGCGCATGGCGCCCCCCTTTTGAATAGTCGTGAAACGGAACGGCTATCTCTGTAAGACACGCGGCAATCCCCTGCTCTCCACCTCTCCGAGTGCGGCAAGCGTAAATGCGTTCGGGCGGAAAACCCTCTTCGCAACACTCTTGAGAGTTGCCGTAGTGACCCTCCTGATGGAAGAGGCGATCTCATCGAGGGGCACCACGCGTCCGAAGTATATCTCGTCCTTTGCCAGTTTTGACATCCTGTTCTCACTTGACTCAAGGCCGAGCATCATGTTGCCAATGAGCTGCTCCTTCGCCATGGAGAGCTCCTGTCTGCCAATGGATTCGGTTATCTCCCTGCACCCCTTCACAATGAGCCTCACTACCTTCGGAAAGGCATCACTTGATGTCCCTACATAGACCACAAGGGAACCCACGTCCTGATGGAGGTGGAGGTAGGAACAAACCGAATAGGCAAGCCCCCTCTTCTCCCTGATTTCCTGGAACAACCTTGAACTCATCCCTCCGCCAAGGATGGTGTTCAGCAGATAGAGTTTATACCGGTCGGGGTGCCCCCGCGGGATTGTCGGCACACCGAAACAGAGGTGCACCTGCTCAAGCTTTCGCCGCTCGAGAATTGTGCCGGGAGAGGGGGTCGGGGTGGAGGTCACCGTCTCAGCGGCGCCCCTCTCCATCCCGCCAAATGCGTCATCAAGGAGTCTGACTACCTCCCTGTGCCTCAGGTTACCCGCTATTGCAATAATAATCGAAGCGGGATTGTAGACCCTTTCAAAAAAGGAGAGGATGTCCCCCCTCGTAAATGTTTTAATGTTTTCGATCTCCCCCAGAACGGGCCTCCCCATTGGGTGCCCCTTCCAGAGTGCCTTCAGGAAGAGGTCGTGAATGAGGTCATCAGGGGTATCCTCCACCATCTTTATCTCCTGGAGGATGACCCCTCGTTCCCGCTCAATCTCCTTCTCGGCAAACCGGGAATTGATGACTATATCCGAGAGAAGATCAACCGCTATGGGGAGATCCTTGCTGAGGAGCTTCACGTAGAAGCAGGTATACTCCAGACCCGTGTATGCATTGATAACACCGCCGACCGACTCCACCTCCTTGGCAATGTCTATGGCATTTCTCCTCTTCGTGCCTTTGAAGAGGAGGTGCTCAATGAAGTGAGAGAGACCGCCTTCACCGGCATTCTCGTGCCTCGAGCCGTTCTTGACCCAGACACCCACGGTGACCGAACCTATGTCGGCCATCTCTTCAGTGATAACCTTGATACCGTTTCTGAGGGTGGCTTTACGTATACGACTCATTGCTAAGAGAGTTGAGAGATGAAAAACCGCTAACCCGATTACAGCGGGATAGTACCCCCCGGTGAGTCACCTCTTAATAATATGTAAGCTCTGAATAATCCATCCCTGCATTATTCAGAGAGATATCCCTGTGCCACGGAAGGTCTGAATAAATCAGACCTTCCCTATGTATTTACCTGCCTCTCGTCCTGGCCGAGGGCCTCTTTCCTCGAAAGCCTTATCTTTCCGGCCCTGTCAATCTCTATAACCTTTACAAGGACTTCGTCCCCTTCCTTAACAATATCTCTCACTTCCTTCACTCTCTCATGAGCCAACTGGGAGATATGGACAAGACCGTCCGTATTGGGCAGTATTTCCACAAAGGCGCCGAAGTCGAGAACCTTCTTCACCTTGCCGACATAGATCTTTCCTACCTCGGCCTCCTGTGTCAGCCCCCGCACGAGCTCAATGGCGGCCTTCGCGGCCTCCTCATCCGCCGAGGCTATGCTCACCTTCCCCGAATCATCAACATCTATCTTAACCCCCGTCTTTTCAACTATGCCCCTTATATTCTTCCCACCCGGCCCGATAACGTCCTTGATCTTCTCCTGCTTGACATAGATCGAGATTATCCTCGGAGCATAGGTTGAAATATCGGCACGTGGTTCGGCAATTGCCTCGTTCATCCTTTCGAGGATATGGAGCCTCCCCTCACGGGCCTGATACATGGCATCCTTCAGGACAGCGGAGGGGACGCCGCCTATCTTCGTGTCCATCTGGAAGGCGGTAATGCCGTCCTTATTACCGGCAACCTTGAAATCCATATCACCGAGGTGGTCCTCATCACCCAGTATGTCGGAGAGTACGGCAAATCTCTCACCATCCTGGATCAGTCCCATCGCGATACCCGCTACGGGGCTCTTTATGGGTACGCCGGCATCCATCAGGGCAAGTGAAGCGCCGCAGATGCTCGCCATCGATGATGAACCGTTCGACTCAAGAATCTCCGAAACGATGCGGACGGTGTAGGGAAATTCTTCCTCTGTCGGAAGAACCTTGACGACGGCTCTCTCCGCCAGTGCGCCGTGACCGATCTCCCGTCTGCCTGGACTCCTCAGGAACTTAACCTCCCCGACAGAGAAGGGGGGGAAGTTGTAGTGGAGCATAAACCGCTTGTACTCCCACCCCAGGAGCGCATCAATCCTCTGCGTATCATCAGAGGTTCCGAGGGTTGCGATCACCATGGCCTGCGTCTCCCCCCGTGTAAAGAGGGCCGAGCCGTGAGTCCTGGGAAGAAGACCAACCTCGCAGCTGATTTGCCTCACATCACGGAGGCCCCGGCCATCAACCCTGACGCCGGTATTGAGGACACTCTCTCTGAGTATCGTATACTTGAGGTCGTCGAAGGCCTTCTTTATCTCCTTCTCGCCCCCCTCGTACTTCTCACTCAGCTCGTCGAGAAGCTCACGGGATACCTCCTTAAGCCGGGCATACCGCTCCAGTTTCGTAACTATCTTCATGGCCTCCTTTATCTTTTCGGAGGCAAAGCTGGA
>JBHHXU010000100.1:0-6126 GCA_046757185.1 Thermodesulfobacteriota bacterium | reverse complement strand
CCGAGGATCCTCCCCTCCCACTCCTTCAGCTCGGGGGTGATGAACCGCTCCCCGTTGGCGAGGGTCTGCTTTCTGATGTAGTCCTCCGGTATGTTCCGGAGGTTTGCCCTGGTCACGGCTATATAGTAGCCAAAGACCTTGTTGTACGAGACCTTGAGTGAGGTTATCCCCGTCCTCTCCCGCTCCTTTGCCTCAAGCCGTGCGATCCACTTCTTCCCGCCCCTGCCGGTCTCCCTCAGCTCATCAAGCTCGCTGTTGTACCCCTCCCGGATGGCGCCTCCCTCCTTAAGTGAGAGGGGAGGGGAGTCGACGATGCCCTGCTCGATCAGGGTGGTGAGCTCCTCCACCTCGTCGAGACCGAGGCATATCCCCTTCAGGAGGGTTGAGTTAAAGCCTTCCAGATGCCCTTTAATCCCCGGTATCTCATGCAGCGACTCTTTGAGCGACACGAGGTCCCGGGGCGTTGCCGCGCCGAGGGCTATCCTGCCCATGAGCCGCTCCATGTCGTAGACCTTGATGAGGGCGCCCTGAATGGCGCCCCTCGGATGCCTCTCGTCGAGCAGCTCTCCAACGCTGTCGTGACGTTTCCCTATCTCATCGACATCGGTGAGGGGGTAGCTCATCCACTCCCTGAGTTTCCTCCCCCCCATCGCCGTCTTCGTCCTGTCGAGAAGGCCGAAGAGACTCCCCCCCTTCTCGCCTTCACGCATTGTCCTGAAGATCTCGAGGTTTCCTTTTGTCGTGGTGTCGATTATCATGAAGTGAGAGGGGTAGAGGGGGACCAGCTTCTTTACATGGTCCAGTGTTGACCGCTGTGTCTCTCCCACGTAGTGGAGGAGCGCCCCCGCGGCTCGTATCCCCTCGCGCATATCGGCGCATCCGACGCCGTCGAGGGAGGCTATCGCAAAGTGATCGAGGATGTGTTTCCTGGAGAGGGAGTAGTCGAAGTCGTAGTCGGGGAGGCGGGTTATCTTGCACCGGTGGAGCTCCTTCCACTCCTCCCCTTCGCCCTCCCCCTCGCGGATGATGATCTCGGACGGCTCAATCCGGGCAATCTCCTCACCCAGTGCGGCGGCGTTGTTGAACTCGGCAAGCCTGAACTCACCGGTCGTTACATCCATATAGGACAGGCCGAAACATCCGGGAGCAGATGAGACAGAGGCGATGAAGTTGTTGCGCTTGGCGTCCAGGAGCTCGTCGTTCAGGGCGACCCCCGGGGTGATAACGCTTGTTACCTCCCGCTTCACGAGCCCTTTGGCCTTCTTCGGGTCCTCCACCTGTTCGCAGATGGCGACCTTATGGCCGTCCTTTACGAGGCGGGAAATATAGGTGTTTGCGGCGTGGTAGGGGAAACCGCACATGGGGATGCCGTTATCCTTATCCCTGTCTCTCGATGTGAGGGCGATATCCAGTACCCGCGACGCAAGCTTTGCGTCATCGAAGAACATCTCGTAGAAATCGCCCATCCTGAAGAAGATGACGGCATCCCTGTACCGCTCCTTGATGGAGAGGTACTGTCTCATCGCGGGAGTAAGCTCTTTAATAATCGCCATCTGAACGCCGCTCCCTCCACGGAGGTTACGGAACGGTACCTTTGATGTGAGGGGGATCACCCCTTTCTGCCCCTTCAGGTATATAACCCGTGAACCGCTTCCCTTGACCTGCCATCCTCGGAGCAGGTGAGGGGAGGGGTAAGCCCCTGTTTCAAAAACGGTTTCCTGTCAACCCTTTTCCCTGGAACCTGTTTGATGATAAATGGTAACAAAATTTGCCCGGGGTGTAAATGGGAAGATTGGCAGCGCTGATTGTTTATGGACGGGAGTAACGTTCTGTGCTATAAAAAGGAAAAAAAGAGGTGTGTGTTCAGGATTCTCTTTTTTACAAGAGTGAACAATAAACTGCGGAAGGAGTTGTCTTATTATGAGGAGCGAGAGGTATATTGCGGAACTTCAAGGTGGTCACAAGAGGATAGAGGAGATATTTACTGTCCTCCGGAAGGTCATTGAGGAAGAACATGAGCCGGACATTGGAGCGGCTATGAGGGCACTGGGGGAGCTGAAGGATATCCTGGTATCTCATGTAAAGGATGAGGACGAGCACTTCTATCCCGCCCTCAGACAACGGGCCGTCGAGCTGGGGCAGGAGGCCCTCCTCCCCGCCATCGACCTCTTCTCGGACTCTATGCACGGAATCAGTGAGAAGGTAGGCGCCTTCTTTGGACGGTATGAGAAAGAAGGGGATGTTCAAAAGGATATAGAGGGCTTCAAAGTAAAGCTGGCGGAGATAATAGAGATCGTCGAGGAGCGGATGAAGAGCGAGGAGGGGAGCCTCTTCTATATCTACAAGGCGTACTTCCCCGAAGAGGAGTGAGAGACATGACCGTCACTGATACGGGCCATTATCCCTAATAATACCAACCACACGGACACCTGTCTGCGTGCAATCACGCACAGGCAGGCGGAGAGAGATATTGATATGAGAAGAAAAATCCCGCCTTATTATTTTTCTCTGTGCACTCTTGAAATGAGAAACTACTTGAGGCTTTGCATGAGAGAACAGAGAGAAATACTTTGTAAAAATCGAGGCTGTTCAATTTTTATCAATGATCTCTGTGCTCTGTGGTTGCTTGACGCATAATTTGGGTTTATAGCGCCACAGGACATCCTGTACAACCCTCCGCCGGACTGGAGATGGAAAACATCGACATAGCCAGAACCTTCCACGACATTGCCGACCTCCTTGAGATCAAGGGGGAGAATCCCTTCAGGGTCCGTTCCTACCGGAATGCCGCTCAGGTGATAGAGGGGCTGCCCGAGCCGATAGAGAGGATGGTGAAGGAGAACGAGGGGAGGATTGAGACCATCCCCGGCATCGGGAAGAGCATTCACGAGAAGGTTGCTGAAATCGTGCGGACCGGTACGTGCCAATTCAAAGGCGAGCTCCTCGCGGAGCTCCCGGAGGGGCTCCTCGACATCCTCCAGCTCCAGGGGGTAGGGCCGAAGAAGGTCCGATTCATGTATAAGAGCCTCGGGATAGCATCGGTTGATGAGCTGCACAGGGCCGTTAAGGCGCACAGGCTCCACGACCTTCCCGGAATGGGCGAAAAGAGCGAGGAGAAGATACTCAGGGCAATCAAGGATATGAAGAAGAGGGAGGGACGTTTCAGACTCTCCCTGGCCCTCTCGTACGCCGAGGCGCTCATAGAGTACATCCGGGAGATACCCGGTGTTATTGACATCTCTTCCGCCGGGAGTCTCAGGCGGTGGAGGGAATCCATCGGCGACATCGATATCCTCGTTACCTGTGACGGGGGGTCATCGGCAATTGAGCCGGTAATGGAGCGGTTCACCGAATATCCCGACGTGGCGGATGTCATCGCCGCCGGAGGCACGAAATCGAGCGTTCTCCTGAAGAACGGCCTCCAGGTGGACCTCAGGGTCCTCGAGAGAAGGGATTTCGGCGCCGCCCTCCTCTATTTCACCGGGTCGAAGGCGCACAATATCGCCCTCCGGGACAGGGCGAAGAGGATGGGGCTCAAGGTGAGTGAGTACGGCGTCTTCAGGGAAGGGGACAACGGCCGTATTGCCGGGGAGAGTGAGGAGGAGGTCTACAGGGCAATCGGCCTCGAGTGGATTCCACCGGAGCTCAGGGAGAACAGGGGTGAGATAGAGGCGGCCATCGACGGGAAGCTCCCCCGGCTTGTTGAACGGAAGGACATACGGGGCGACCTCCACATGCATACGAAGGCAAGCGACGGCGGCTCCACTATCGAGGAGATGGCCGGGGCTGCGATGGCGAGAGGGTATGAGTACATCGCCGTTACCGACCATTCGAGGGCCCTCACCGTCGCCCGCGGTCTCGACGAGAAGAGGCTCCTCAGGCAGATGGATGAGGTTGACAGGATCAATTCAAGATTCAAGGTTCAAGGTTCACGATTCAGAATTCTGAAGGGGATGGAGGTCGATATAAAGAGCGACGGCTCGCTCGACCTCGATGAGGGACTCCTGCGGGAGCTCGATGTCGTCGTTGCCGCGGTCCACTCGAAGTTCAGCATGGGGGCCGACGAGATGACGGAGCGTATCCTCACCGCCATGGCCTCCGGGGTGGTGAATATCATCGCCCACCCGACGGGGAGGATTATAGAGGGGAGGGCGCCGTACCCCGTTGACATGAAAAGGCTCATGGAGGGGGCGAAGAGGCACCGGGTGACCCTTGAGCTCAACTCCTACCCCGACCGGCTCGATCTGAACGATGTCAATCTGCGGCTCGCTAAAGAGACGGGGGTGATGGTGGCCATCTCAACCGACTCACACAGCGCCTACCACCTTGAGAACATCATCTACGGCATCCATACGGCACGGCGGGGGTGGCTCGAGAAAAAGGATATCCTCAACACGAGACCCCTGAAGGAGCTACTCAAGATACTGAAGAGGGGGAATGGTCATTTAGATTTAAACTAGAAGATTAGCTTGTTAGCTCCATTGAATAAGCTTCATTAACTTGTTGCTGGCGCAGCTGATGAAGCTAAATTCAGAGGGGGGTCATTATGGCTTTTACAATCCGCACAAAGCTGTTCATCGCGTTTCTGATAATGCTTGCGCCCCTTATAGCCCTCATCATCATTCAATACTACAACCAGAATATACTCTGCCGCGGCATCTACAGGATTGAGACGCTGGCAAGGAACTTCGAGGCGGTTTCCAACCTGCATCTCGCCCTTGAAAGGACAGTTATCCCCCCCAACGACTATCTCATAACCGGCGACCCGGCTGAAAGGGGTCGGTTCGAGGCACTTGCCGCCGATGTGGAGAAACAGTTTGATGCCTTGATACAGTCAGAGGTCGAGGTGGAGGAGGAGGTGGCCCTTGCAAGGAGTGCAAGGGAACAGTTTCAAGCGTTAAAGGGAACGGCGGAGAAGATATTGGCAATAAAAGAGCCTGTAGGGAGTAAGGAGGGGGCCGGGTTGATGCTGAGGCTGGATGCCGCGGCCCATAAGATTGTCGAGAATTATATGGAGAAGCACCATGATCTCGATAAAAGAAAGTTTGATGAGTCTTTAGAGACGAGTGAACGCGCAAGGAGACGTTCATGGATCATTATGATCGGCGGCTCTCTTGTCCTCGTTGCCTTTGGTTTCCTCTTTGCCTTTAGCTACTCAAAACTCTGTGTGAGGCCCATAAAGATACTGCGCAGCGGCGCGGAGGTAATAGGGGCCGGAGACTTTGACTGCCATCTGGACATACATACAGGGGACGAGATAGAGCAGCTTGCGGATGAGTTTAATAGTATGGGCGACAAACTCAAGGGGTTCTACGATAAGGTCAGGGAGAGGACGGCGTCTCTGGAAAAGGCTCTTAAGGATGCCACGAATGCGAAGAAAGAAGTGCTCAGCCTATATGAAGAAGCACTGGAGCTCTCAAAAAAGGAGCTTGAAGGCAGGGTGGAGGAGTTAGAGCGTTTCAGAAAGGCGACCATCGGCAGGGAGTTCAGGGTAAAGGAGCTGAGGGAACGAATTGCGGAGCTGGAGAAGGAGGTGGAGAGTAAGAAACGGTGAGGGGGGGAAAGGGCGAGAGGGGGCAACGGAGAGACGGAGAAAGAGCGAGAGAGTTAATAAACATGTCATTATGCCTTCGCCCCCATATGTTAGTCATTTATTGTAAAAACAATTCATGACGTGAACGGAGTGAACTAATGACTACTCATGACCCTGTTCCCGACATAAGCGTAACGACAGTGAGCAGAGGAGGAGGTGTGACATGAAAGGTGTTATCTTCAATCTGCTGGAGCAGTTCATTGCGGAAAACTTCGGTGAGGAAAAGTATGAAGAAATTGTGACGGAATGCGCCTTGAAGACCGGCGAGCCCTTCGTGGGACCCGGAACATATCCCGATGAGGACCTGATTGCCATAGTAAGCAGGGCAGTCGAGACATTAGGGATTGCTCCGCCCGAGGCGCTTCATGGATTCGGCAGGTTCTGCTTCCCCAAGCTGGCGGAGAAATTCCCTGATTTTGTGCAACCCTTTAAACACCCGAAACCGTTTATGAAAACCATCGATTCCGTTATCCATGTCGAGGTGAAGAAACTCTTTAAGGATGCCGAGCCTCCCCGTTTTATCTATGAAGAAC
>JBHHXU010000099.1:0-6140 GCA_046757185.1 Thermodesulfobacteriota bacterium | reverse complement strand
ACTTGTCATTATTTGCTCCTCCTTTTATGCAACTTTTCTTTAAAATTTTTTTCAGCGATCCTCTATGGATTCCGTGGCCGTTCACTGTTGCTCCCAGCCGTCACCGTAATGGGGTCATTGCAGCAGCAGGATAGATAAAAAAGTACACCCCCTTTTCTATGATGCGCCGATACGTTCTGAGAGGTGGCGCAAGAAATCCCTCAATCCACCACTTTTCCCTTGACAACACAATATATTGTGCTGTAATATAGGCACACCTACAATATAAGCGATTTCTCCCTGTAAAATCAGGGACTTAATCAAAACAGTAGCCCTCCATGGATACAGGTAGTCCGCACGATAAACGGGGGGCTCACACCACCTCACACTACCGGTTTTGGAGGTTCATCGGTATACTGTCTCACAATCATCACGGCATAAAGGAGGCTTCACGATGGCGTTAGGACAAGACACTCTTCTCCCGCGGGGTAAAGGCAAGGTAGGGCATTCAGACAAGGAGGCTTGGAAGACGGGTATGAAATCTCCTCTCCTTACGGATAATGCGAAGACAGTGCTCGCAAAGAGGTACCTCAAGAAGGATCCGGAGGGGAGACCGTTGGAGACGGCCGAGGAGCTCTTCTGGCGTGTCGCTGAGAATATTGCCGAGGCGGAGATTAACTACGACCCTGATGCCGATCTTGAGAAGACCGCCACCACCTTCTACAACATGATGGCCTCTATGGAGTTTCTCCCCAATTCGCCGACCCTCATGAACGCGGGGAGGGAGCTTCAACAGCTTTCCGCCTGTTTCGTCCTCCCCGTTGAGGACTCGATGGAGAGTATCTTCGAGGCGGTAAAGCACACCGCCCTTATTCATAAGTCGGGCGGGGGTACCGGCTTCTCCTTTTCACAACTGAGGCCGTCCGGTGATGTCGTCGGTTCGACGTCGGGCATATCGTCCGGTCCCATATCCTTCATGACCGTCTTCGATTCGGCTACTGAAGCGATAAAGCAGGGCGGCACCAGAAGGGGCGCCAACATGGGGATATTGAGGGTCGATCACCCCGACATCATGAGCTTTATCACCTGCAAGGAGAATCACAACACTCTCAACAACTTCAATGTCTCCGTCGCCCTTACAGAGGAGTTCATGAGGGCCGTGGAGGCTGATGAGAAGTACGACCTGAAGAACCCGAGGACGGGAGAGGTGGCCGGGACGCTCCGTGCGGGAGAGGTCTTCGGCAAGATGGTGGATATGGCGTGGAGGAACGGCGACCCGGGGATTATCTTCATCGACAGGATAAACAGAGACAACCCCACCCCCCACATCGGGGAGATAGAGTCGACGAACCCGTGCGGCGAGCAGCCCCTCCTCCCGTACGAGTCGTGCAACCTCGGCTCCATTAACCTGACGAAGATGGTGAAGAAAAACGGTAATGGAGGGTATGAGATCGATTGGAAGCGGCTGGAACAGGTGACGGGTGACGCCGTTCATTTCCTCGATAATGTAATAGACATGAACCGGTACCCGATCAAGGAGATAGATGAGAAGACCAAGGGGAACCGGAAGATTGGGCTCGGGGTCATGGGGTTCGCCGACATGCTCATCCGCCTCGGGATCCCCTACGATTCTGAAGAGGCGATAGAGACGGCCGAGGAGGTGATGAGCTTTATCCAGGAGAAGGGGAGGGACGCCTCTGAGAGGCTCGCCGGAGAGAGGGGTGTCTTCCCCAACTATAAGGGGTCGGCCTATGACGGCAAGAGGATGATGAGGAACGTGACGGTGACGACCATCGCTCCGACGGGAACCATATCGATTATCGCCGGCTGCTCATCGGGCATAGAGCCCCTCTTCGCCCTCGCCTTTACGAGGAACGTCCTCGACGGCGCCGAACTCATTGATGTCAACCCCGTCTTTGAGGAGATCGCAAGGGAAAAGGGTTTCTACAGCCCCGAACTCATGGAGAAGATTGCAAAAAGCGGCGGACTCCATGATGTAGAGGGCATCCCGGATGAACTCAGGAGGGTCTTTGTCACCTCCCACGATATTACCCCTGAGTGGCACATAAGGATGCAGGCCGCCTACCAGAAGTATACCGACAACGCCGTCTCAAAGACGGTCAACTTCCCCAATGAGGCCACACCGGAGGATATTGCCAAGGTCTACCGGCTGGCTTACAAGCTCGGCTGCAAGGGCGTGACCGTTTATCGTGACGGGAGCAGGGACGTTCAGGTCCTCAATAAGGGGCAAGAGGGAAAAAACGGGAGTGGGGAGGAGGGGGAGGCAATGGATAAACAGGGTCATACCGTCGAAGGGGCGGCGCACGCCGTCCTTACCCCCAAGCCGAGGGACGAGGTGACCTTCGGAGTGACGAAGAAGATGCATACCGGGTGTGGCAACCTCTATGTCACCATCAATGAGGATGTCGAGGGAAACCCATTTGAGGTCTTTACGCAGATAGGTAAGGCGGGGGGATGCGCCGCCTCCCAGTGTGAGGCGATCGGAAGGCTCGTATCGCTCATCCTGAGGAGCGGCATCCCTACGAAGGAGCTGGTTATGCAGCTCAAGAGCATATCGTGCCACAAGCCTGCCGGCTTCGGTGATGCCAGGGTTGCCTCCTGCTCGGATGCGGTCGCAAAGGCCCTCGAGTGGTACGTCATGTACAAGATAAACAGCAGCAAGAATTTTGGCGATATCATGGCAAGGGGAGCCAACCCGGAAGCCGGGGGAAATGGCGGGGGGAAGGCCTCTTTTGATTTCGGTGTCTTGCCTGTGCAGATGGGCGCCTGCCCCGACTGCGGGGGGTCGGTAGAGCATGCGGACGGGTGTGTGGTCTGCCACGGCTGCGGCTACTCGGAGTGTTGATAGGAAAACAGACGGATTCTTGATGGGAAAAAATAAGACGCGTGCAAGGGTGGCTATTCCCCTCTCCTTCACTCCCATCACACCGTAAGTCTTGACAAAGCGCCCCTTTGAGTGGTTAACTGAAAATCGGGGAGTTATCACAAACCTGCAGATGGCGGCGTACCCAAGTGGCTAAGGGAAGGGTCTGCAACACCCTCATTCAGCGGTTCGAATCCGCTCGCCGCCTCCACATTTCTACCGAGAGCCCTGGAATCCCCGAAGGTTTTACGGAACACTCTTGAAACAATTTCACAGCCAACCTTTGATGGTCTCGTAAAAGTCGTGGGATGACTAAGTTAAATTTCGATATACAAGAAGTAGTGAGTTTTCAGGTGCGAAGGCATACATTTGGTATGTCGAATGTCTGAAAAATTGCTGCGACGCTGTAGATCGGACTTTTTACGACGCCATTCAACCTTTTGATCCATCCTTGCAAGAGCCCGAGTGGCGGAACAGGCAGACGCACGGGACTTAAAATCCCGAGAGGGCAACCTCGTGGGGGTTCGATTCCCCCCTCGGGCACCACGAATGCTGAAAGAGTCTCCTGGGACTTAAGATACCGGGACACTGACCAACGGCAGAGGGGGATCGAACGCCTGTTTCACGCCGACCCTGTGGAGGATGAGCGCGCGGGAAGCGCGCGGAAGTGAAACAGTCCGGAGTCTGAGCGTGCGGACAGGAGGTCTGCGAGTGAGGACCGATTCCCCCCTCGGCGCCAGTTCAAACAATAATTTGCTCTATCCCACCTTTGTGTTGAGTTCCCAATGGGCTATGCAGGCTCGTAAATGGGGAAGGGGCGCCTTTTCTTCGACATGTTCTTTTATGGAGCATCTTTCTCTCAGCGTTGACCGAGGGGAGTGGGTTAGAATTGCGTCAAGCGAGCAGGGAAACCTTGCAGGTCATAAGTGGGTAGATATTCAATCAAGTCGGAAAGGATTTGTGTATGATCATTGATTGTTTGGAAAACTGGAAAACCTACAGGTATGGCGATGCCTGGAAGTGTGCCTTTGAATTTCTCATGTCATTAACACACGATGCGGAAGAGAGGAACTACCACCTGCAGGGTGACAATGTATTTGCACAGGTTATGAGTTATGAGACTCGCCGCCCTGAAGCTGCAGTACTTGAGGCACACCGAAACTATATAGATATTCAGACTGTTCTCATCGGTGGCGAGGGGTTTGAGTGGTTTCCTTCAAACAGCCTCACAGTTGAGAAACCATACGATACTTCAAAGGACGCGGCATTCTACCATCGACCTGCTTCCGGACCTGCTCGACTGACTATCTTCCCCGGCACATTTGTTACTTTTTTTCCCCAGGATGCTCATATGCCTTCATTGATGACCGGGAACTCTCCGGAGCTTATCAAGAAGGTAGTGGTAAAATTGCATATGGAGACTTTATTATCTCATGGGTAATAGCGTTTCTTTGGGGCTGACAAAACATTTGTAGTGAGAGCATTAGGAAAAATAAACAGAGGGGGATAACAGCCCCCTCTGTATAAAATCCTGAAAATCCGTGGCAATCTATCCCGACAAATTATTCATTCGTTGGACGGATATGCACCGATAGACAGTGATGTGTACCTATAGAAACCTGTATAAAAGGGAACCGTTATGAGTTCAGGATAATCACTCCCTTCCCGGCAAAACCTCTCTCGATCCTGAACGTGGAACGGAGAGGTTTTAGCGGGATGAGTTTCCCCCACGACCTAACCAGACCACACGCACATTTTGGATCGGCGGCGTCAAGGGGTTAAGTTATGGTTAGGGGAACTCTCCCAACCTCCTTTAGTTTTAAAACCTTTTTCATCCAATCATGTGCTTTCGGTGACTATGATTCCCCTATCAATTCATAGTAATCTATTAGGCACAGAAACGTAAAACCTTAACAGGGCAGAGGTAAAGCAGGCTATGGCTCGGCGCGAGAAGAACCTTCACTGTCTCTCAAACGAAGGGTATGCTTTTACAAAGAGTCGGAGTATATGGTGAGTGGCTTTAAACAGAGGAAACTGCTCGTGATGGGGGCCATCATATTCGGGGTCATGGCCATTGTCGAGTTGTGCGGCGCTCCCTCTCTCAATGCGGATTCCTTGTCAGGAGAGCGTGAAGGTGTTTATACCATCCAGACGGGAACCTATGACTACAGTCCCTACGCTGTGGAGCAGCTAACGTTCATAAGTGACAATCTTAAAGACCACGGTCTCACCGATATGAGGGTGATTGAGTTCCGCAAGCTCTTCGCTGTGCGGGTGGGGAGGTTTTCAAGCCGTGCCGCCGCGCATCAGCACCTCCGCCTGTTAAAGACGCTTTACCCGGATGCCTTCGTTCTTAACGTGAGGAATGAAAAGGTCTTCCATGTGCTGGAGAAACCCCTTCAACCTCCTCTCCGCGTAAAAAAATCGTTCATTGAAGTTGTGGTAAAGATGACTGACTTCAAATTCATTCCCAGTCACCTCGATCTTGAAACTGACAGGCTTTATAAACTAAAGCTCGTCAATATTGGAAAAACCAAACGTGAGTTTGACTCGGCACTGCTTTCGGAAAAAGTCTTTACACGAAAAATAGTGGTTGTCGACAAAAAGGGCAATATGATAGTGGAGATCAAGGGCAAACCGACTGAACTGGAACTTGCCCCGGGACAGGCGGTTGAGTGGTGGTTCGTACCGATGTCTGTTGCGAAGGAGTTAATTTGAGATAGTCCGTGATATTAGGCAGAACGAAGACAGGTGAATCTGGCAACAGTATGGGTGTATAACACAATGAAGAAGATTATTTTAATAGTTGTTTTAGCCATAGCCGGCAGTGGGTTAATAAAGCATATCGGGAATTAAAAGCTCATTGTGCCAAGCAATGGATACGAGCTTATCAGCAGAGCAGATTCCACCTGACTCCACATTTTTGCCATTCTCCGGTTAGAGAATCCTTCTCTATGCGTTGGCCTAGGTGGGTTTTCCATTACATTCCAACCTAACTGCACTGGGTTTACGCCTGCCTGTGTAATATACACAGACAGGCAGGCGTGAATGACATTTTCTTTATGTCATGACTGGCTTGACCAGAAATCAAGAGGGCCGTCTTATGCTATCCGTAGCGTTGCATGGAGCAGTAACAATACATACTGTTTACCGCTCTCGATAGTAAATTAAGGTTAATTGTCTTCTATTAAGCATTCGCAGAGGGCCACGGTTGTAAACCCAATCGCCGCGTTTTTTAATCAATGACCCCAATCGGGATTTAATTACACTACAGGCA
>JBHHXU010000098.1:0-6142 GCA_046757185.1 Thermodesulfobacteriota bacterium | reverse complement strand
CTACGCATCTTGACGGCACGGCGATAGAGTGTGATGTATCTCTGTGCCGACCTCTCCCAGGAGAAGTCTTCGGCCATACCGTTCTGCATGACCTTTCTCCACTCTTTCCGTTCACGAAAGAGGTCAACCGCCTCCCCCACCTTCTTCACCAACGCTCGAGGAGAGTAGCGGGAAAACTTGAAACCGTTTCCCTCTCCACTCTTCCGGTCGTACCCCTCCACCGTGTCATCGAGGCCGCCCGTCGCCCTGACGACGGGGACCGTCCCGTACTTCAGGCTGTATATCTGGTTGAGTCCGCACGGCTCGTACTTTGAAGGCATGAGGAAGATGTCGGCCCCGGCCTCTATCTTGTGGGCAAGGGTATTGTCGTAGGTAATTTTTACTCCGAGCCTCTTCGGGTACCGCCCTGCGAGGGTGGTAAAGAGGTCGTGGTACCTCCTCTCACCGGTGCCAAGCACCACCATCCCCACGTCCATCGCCATAATCTCATCCATGGCCTCAGAGAGGATATCAAAACCCTTCTGGTCGGCAAGCCTCGAGATGACTCCCAGGAGAGGGCTCTTCGGAGGGAGTTTCAAACCGAACGCGTCGAGGAGGTCCTTCCGGCAAATCCCTTTTCCCGCGAGGCTTCTCCGGGAGTAGTGGGCGGCGATGTACGGGTCGCTCTCTGGGTTCCACTGCTCATAATCCACCCCGTTGAGGACACCGAAGAGCTGCTTGCTCCTCGCCTTCAGGACCCCCTCGAGTCCGTATCCGAACTCATTCGTCTGTATCTCCCGGCTGTATCTCTTGCTGACCGTGGTAACCAGTTCGGAAAAGAGGACCCCGGCCTTCAGGAGAGAGATGTTGCCCCAGAACTCGAGGCCGTCGACGGCAAAGAGGCGCGACGGGAGGCCCGTAACGGGGAAGAGGGGGGAGGGGAATACCCCCTGATAGGCGATGTTGTGGATGGTGAAGAGGGTGGCAGTCTTTGCAAAACTCTTATCGGTGCTGTAGAGGCTCTTGAGATAAACCGGTATCAGGCCGGTCTGCCAGTCGTTGCAGTGAATGACGTCAAAACGTGTTCCCAGTCGCGAGAGCCCTTCGAGGAGCCCCCTGGAAAAGAGGGTAAACCGCTCCAGGTTATCGAAGTAGTCTCCGTCGGGGGTACCGTAGAGGGCGCCCCGATCAAAGTATTCGTCCTGTTTGAGAAAATAGACCGGTACGCCGTCATTCTCCCCTCTGAGGAGCGAGGCCCTGACGTCGTGGAGGCCGACCCTGACGATGATTTCACCGACGACTTCCTCGAAGTCACCCCCCCGCTTTATAACCTCCCTGTAGAGGGGCATGGCAATAGCGACCCCGCATCCCGCCGCCATCAATGCCTTGGGCAACGAACCGGCCACATCGGCAAGACCCCCCGTCTTTGCAAAGGGGACAGCTTCAGAAGAGACGATGAGCACCTTAAGAGCCATAATAGGAAAAAAATCTATCACAGTTTCATGACTGGTGCAAGACGGGTGAGAGAAAAGGGGTGGGTTCATGTGACTCTTTATTCCATGTTATACGTTAAGCAACAACAAGGAGCACAGACCTGCTTGTGCGACGTACATGTCTGCCGTCCATGCGTGACAGGCAGACGCAGACAGAGATTAATTAAAAAAGGGAAAGCCTGGATTTTATAAAGTATTTCCTTGTGTTCTCTAATACAAGACCTTGAGTATTTATTTACGTAAAGAGTGCACAGAGAAAAATAATAACGTGAGGTTTTTCTTCTCATATCAATAGCTCACTCCGCCTGGCTGTGCGTGATTGCACGCAGACAGGTACCCTCTGTGGTTAGCGCATTATTAGGGTCTAACCCCGTAACAGCATCACCTGGCGAGGAGATGGCTTCAGAGCGCCACCAATCCTGTTATTATCTGTAAAAACAACAAGATAGCACTCTCAGACAAGGAGTGCCAATATTTCCTTGACAAAGGCATACTATGCACATATATTTATTACCTCCCGTGTGGAGACCAAACAAAAAATCATTATAAAGGAGGTAGACAGGTTTATGAAGATTCGACCGCTTCATGACAGGATCCTCATTAAGAGGCTGGATGAGGAGGAAATGACCAAGGGGGGAATCATCATTCCCGATTCAGCCAAAGAGAAGCCCATGGAAGGGGAGGTCATCGCAGTCGGCAACGGCAAGCTTGATGACAACGGCAAGAGGGTTCCCCTCGATGTCAAGGTGGGCAACAAGGTAATGTACAGCAAGTATGCCGGCACCGAGGTGAAGATCGAGGGTTCAGAGCACCTGATTGTTCGGGAAGAGGATATACTCGGTATCATTGAATAAAAAGAGAGAGACAAGGAGGAGAGAAATATGGCAGCAAAGGATATCGCTTTTAGTGAAAATGCACGGACCATGATTCTGAAGGGTGTCAACACCCTGGCGGATACGGTGAAGGTAACGCTGGGTCCAAGGGGGAGGAACGTGGTGCTGGAGAAGAGCTTCGGCGCACCGACCATCACCAAGGACGGCGTCACCGTTGCCAAGGAGATTGAGCTTGAGAACAACTATGAGAATATGGGCGCCCAGATGGTACGTGAGGTCGCCAGCAAGACCTCCGACACCGCCGGTGACGGTACCACGACCGCAACGGTACTCGCCCAGGCGATCCTCAGGGAGGGCACCAAGCTCGTCGCCGCCGGCCACAACCCGATGGACCTGAAAAGGGGCATCGACAAGGCCGTTGAGAAGGGGACAGCAGAGCTTTCCAAGCTCTCAAAGCCGGTAAAGGACAAAAAAGAGATTGCCCAGGTGGGGACCATCTCGGCAAACGGCGACGAGACCATCGGCAACATTATCTCTGAAGCGATGGAGAAGGTAGGCAAAGAGGGTGTCATCACCGTCGAAGAGGCGAAGGGAATGGAGACGAGCCTTGAGGTGGTAGAGGGGATGCAGTTTGACAGGGGCTACCTCTCGCCCTACTTTGTCACCGATGCGGAGAGGATGGAGTGTGTCCTTGAAGATCCTTACATCCTCATCCACGAGAAGAAGATAAGCAACATGAGAGACCTCCTTCCCCTCCTCGAAAAGATTGCGAAGATGGGCAAACCCTTCCTGATCCTCGCAGAGGATGTCGAAGGGGAAGCGCTGGCTACCCTCGTCGTCAACAAGCTCAGGGGCACCCTCTCGGCATCCGCCGTCAAGGCGCCCGGCTTCGGGGACAGGCGGAAGGCCATGCTTGAGGATATCGCAATACTGACAGGGGGCAAACTGATCGCCGAAGAGCTCGGCATCAAGCTCGAAGCCGTCGATATCGAGGACCTCGGAAGGGCAAAGAGGATTGTTATCGACAAGGAGAACACGACCATCATCGATGGGGCCGGCAAGAGTGCGGACATCGAGGGTCGTGTGAAGCAGATAAGGGCACAGATTGAGGAGAGCACCTCCGACTACGACAAGGAGAAGCTCCAGGAGAGGCTGGCCAAGCTCATCGGCGGTGTTGCCGTCATCAATGTCGGCGCCGCTACCGAGACAGAGATGAAAGAGAAGAAGGCCCGTGTCGAAGACGCCCTCCACGCCACAAGGGCGGCCGTCGAGGAGGGGATCGTCCCGGGCGGCGGCGTCACCTACCTGAGGATAAACCCTGCAATCCAGACCCTCAAGCTCGACGGTGACCAGCAGTTCGGCGTCAACATCGTGGTGCGGGCGCTGGAAGAGCCGATCAGACAGATCGTTGCAAATGCAGGGGCCGAGAGCTCCGTCGTTGTCGACAAAGTCAAGAACGGCAAGGATGCGTTTGGCTTCAACGCAGCCTCGGAAACGTACGAGGACCTCATCAAGGCGGGCGTCGTCGACCCTGCCAAGGTCGCGAGGATAGCCATACAGAACGCCGCATCCATCGCCGGTCTCATGCTGACCACCGAAGCAATGGTGGCGGAGAAACCGAAGAAGGAAGAGAAGGGCATGGGCGGCGGCATGCCTGACATGGGAGGCATGGGCGGCATGGGAGGAATGGGCGGCATGATGTAAGCTGCTCTCTTCTGTGCAACCTATTGCCGAACCAATAAGGGCGGGCCTCGTGTCCGCCCTTTCCTTTTTTCCTGTATTGGAATTGGAGCATCCCCTTATGGACAACGGAGATATGCCGGGAGTATTCAAGATATTACGGAAGGTTATTGCCCCCTTTACCACGCCTGCCGTCACCCGTGTATCCGAGACGACGCGGGACCCCTTCAGGGTACTCATATCGTGTATCCTGAGCCTCCGCACCCGGGACGGCACCACCGGGGCGGCATCGGAGAGGCTCTTCAGGTTGGCAAAAACCCCGACCGAGATGCGCAACCTTCCTCACACAACCATCGAGAAGGCCATCTATCCCGTCGGTTTTTACCGTAACAAGGCAGGGGTTATCAGGGAGCTGTGCGCTACCCTCGTAGAACGGTACGATTCGGTTGTCCCCGAGACGGTGGAAGAACTCCTCACGCTTAAAGGTGTCGGAAGGAAGACGGCGAACCTCGTCGTCACCAGGGGGTACGGCAAGCCGGGGATATGTGTCGATACCCATGTCCACAGGATTACGAACCGGTGGGGATATGTAGCGACGAAGAAGCCGGACGAGACAGAGTTTGCCCTGAGGAAGGTGCTCCCGAAGCGGTACTGGATACCCATCAATGACCTCCTCGTCACCTTCGGGCAGAATATCTGCAAGCCCATCTCTCCCTTCTGCAGCAGGTGCAGGTTGTTTAAATACTGCGAAAGGGTTGGCGTGGGGAAAAGTAGATAGGTCAAGTAGATAGGTCTTGTCTTGTTTTTTTTGAAATGTTATAAGTTGTACAGATAAAAAATGTGCTCATCAGTAACTAAAAGCTATGGATTCTTACCAACTAAAATCTTTTTTGAGAGGAGCGAGAACACCGAATGGAAAGAACACTGTCAATCGTTAAGCCCGACGGGGTAAAGAAAAACATCATTGGAGAGATTATCGGGAGGTATGAAAAGGCGGGACTCAGGATTGTCGCACTGAAGATGGTACACCTGACGAAAAAAGGGGCTGAGGGGTTTTATGCCGTGCACAGGGAAAGACCCTTCTTTAACGACCTCATTGCCTTCATCTCCTCCGGCCCTGTCGTGGTCATGGTTGTTGAAGGTGAAGAAGCCATAGCAAAGGTGAGGGAGATTATGGGCGCTACCAACCCTGCCGATGCTGCCCCCGGTACGATACGGAAGGATTTCGCAACATCGATTGATGAAAATACCGTTCACGGTTCCGACGCGCCGGAAACAGCGGCATTTGAAATAAGTTACCTCTTCAGCGCGATAGAGATCACAGGGTAGATATAATGGGTCTCAGGCAGGTTGTGCTTTCATGCTCGGCGGTCCTGCTCATTGTCGGATCTTATGGTTGTGCTAAACCTTTTCTTCAGTCTTTTGTTAATGCCAAGGAGCTCTACCGCTCCGAGCATATACCGGAAGAGGTGCTTCAAGGGGGGAGAATGGCAATCTTGAATGCCACCGTATCAACAGGTCAGGAGGAGTACAGGAGGTTGCTTGGTGATATTCTGGAAGAGACGATTGAGGCCCAAAAGAAGGAGATATTAATCATTCGATCCGGCGAGACATTAAGTCTTATCAATAAGGCCGGTCTTGCCGGTGATTATGCCCGCATGATGAGAGATTATGCGTATACAGGTGTGCTGGATAGGAGCGTCCTGCAGAAGATCGGCGAGGCCCTTAATGCTTCTTTCGTAGCGCAACCGAGGCTCATAAAGTTCGTTCAGGGTAGTTCGACACGATTTAGTGTTTTCGGACTTACTCTTATCAAGACCCATGAATCAAGCGTGAAGATATACCTCGAGATATGGAAGGCATCTACAGGAGAGGTTGTTTGGTCAGGCGTTGGTGAAAGTATTATGGCTGGTGAAAATATATCGGCGAAACCTATAAAGTTCGAGTTTGTTGCCAGGGCCGCAAGTGATATGCTCGTACAAAAAATACACTGAGGAGAATAGATGGAGTCGATAGACAGGATAAAAGCCCACTACGACTTTACCGTCAAGGACGCAGAAAATCTGAAGGGCCTCGCTCCTCTCATGGAGAGGCATGCCAATGATTTCCCGGAAAAGTTTTACCTTTTCCTGAAAAACCTGGAAGACACCACCCAAT
>JBHHXU010000097.1:0-6143 GCA_046757185.1 Thermodesulfobacteriota bacterium | reverse complement strand
GACCGGCATAGGAGGTCACAAGCTTTATACCGTCCCTCCAGACATCCCAGAGCGGCAGCGCTACCGAGATATCGGGCTCGGCAGGGGCAAAGAAGAGGATCGTCCCCCCACGCTCAACAGATGTAAATGCCTGAGCCATGGCCGATGTTGCCCCCGCGCAGACAATCACAAGGTCAGCCAGCAATCCGTTGTTAAACTCCCGTAAGCGCGCCGGCACATCCTCATCGGCCCTCATTGCGATACCGGCGCCAAACCGCTCAGCCGCCCTGACGCGATAGTCGTTGATGTCGGTCGCGGCCACCCTCCCCGCACCCATCGCCAGGGCGGCCTGTATATGGAGAAGCCCTGAGATGCCGCTGCCGATGACGAGCACATTCTGTCCCGGCTCAAACCCGGCCACTCTGAGCCCTCTCAGGACACAGGCGAGAGGCTCGACGAAGGTACCCTCCTCATAGGAGATCTCCTCTGGAAGGAGGAAGGTACCCCTCTCTACATTGACAGCCGGAACCCTCACATACTCGGAAAATCCGCCGGGGATAAAGTTGGTGGTCCTGAGGGTTTCGCAAACGGAGTGATGCCCTTTGAGACAGTAGCGGCACCTGTTACACGGCACATGGTGGGTGACGACAACCATCTCACCCCGCTTGAACTGGTCAACCCCTCCTCCAAGCTCTACGATATCACCGGTAACTTCGTGGCCGAGGACGAGTGGCGCCCTCTTCATGCGGTACCACTCCATCACGTCGCTGCCACAGATCCCGCTCGCCTCGATCCTCACGAGGAGCTCCCCGTGGTCTATGGTCGGGAGCGGCTCATCCTCGATCCGCACATCACGGTTATTATAGTACCTCGCCACACGCACGGTTCAGCCCTGCTTCTCACTCTCGTATATCCCGTACCCCTCATCGACCGATACGTTCTCATGGACGATGGCCCGTACCGCCTTTATCATCCCCACCGGCGAATCGGACTGGAAGATGTTCCGCCCCATATCGACACCGACGGCGCCACTCTTCACGGCGTTATAGGCGAGCCGGAGAGCATCCCTCTCGGGTGTCTTCTTTCCCCCTGCGACAACAACAGGAACAGGACAACTGTTAACCACCTTTTCAAAGCCGTCACAGTAGTATGTCTTCACGAAGTGAGCCCCCATCTCGGCGGCAATCCTGCAGGCAAGCCCAAGGTAGCGGACGTCCCGCGCCATCTCCTTCCCCACCGCCGTCACGGCGAGGACCGGTATGCCGTACTCCCCGGCCTCGTCGATCAGGTCAGCCATCGACTGGAGGGTCTGCCGCTCGTGAGGAGCCCCGACAAATATGGAGAGGGCGACCCCTGAGACGTTCAGACGGACGGCGTCCCTCATGGAGACGGTGACCCCCTCGTTCGAGAGGTCATCCTTCAGGACGCTCGTCCCCCCTGAGACCCGTAAGACGATCGGGATATCGGCTGCGGCGTTGACACAGTTCCTCAGGACCCCCCTCGTCGGCATGAGGGTGTCGGCGTAGGGCAGGAGGGGCGTAATCGTCTTCTCCGGCTCTTCCAGTCCCGATGTAGGTCCCAGGAAGTAGCCGTGATCGACGGCAAGCATCACCGTTCTGCCCGTGGCAGGTTTGATAACACGTGAGAGGCGGTTTTTCAGTCCCCAGTCCATCGTTGTTTCCTCCTTTGCATGATTGTTTATTCTAAATTATGCGTTAGACCACAACAGAGCACAGAGATTGTTTTACAGTCTATTAATCAGGACATAGATGAACACAGATTTACAGGATTCAAAAGCTGAGAGCTTAAAGGCAGCAAAACCGGCTTCTCCGCTTCCCGGAAAAAAGAGGCGGAAACTAAACAGCTACAACCTCAAATACTGAAACAGACTGTGCGTATCCGTGAAAATCCGTGTCCCGAATGGTCCTGTCAAATTTCGCCGTGCACGATAACAGAGGAGGCTCTTTCAAGTCAATGAAATTGTCGGCAGTCAATCTGATTCCCTGCCCCTTTCAAGCCACTCGACAATGTGAATGTGAATTATACTGAAAACATAAGGGTTTCACAGCTTTACTTGAGAGCCGCTCTGTAAATAGTTACATCTTCTCCGGCGCCGATACACCGAGGAGTGCGAGACCGTTCCTGAGCACAACCTGTATGGCACTGCAAAGATAGAGCCTCGCCGCTGTCAGGGCGGTATCGTCGGTAACGATCCGGTTCCTGTTGTAGTAGGGGTGGAACTTCCCGGCCAGTTCCTGGAGGTAGAAGGTAATCCGGTGGGGCTCAAGGGAGAGGGCGGCGCCCCTTACCATCTCCGGGAAGGAGGCAATGTGGCGGATGATATCGAGCTCCTCCTTGAGGTCGAGGCGATCCAGGTCGGCCTCTCCTGTCTCGGAGATGTTCAGACCTTTCTCGCCGGCAAAATCGATAATGCTGCAGATCCGGGCGTGGGCATACTGGAGGTAGTAGACCGGATTCTCCGGCGCCTGTTTCTTTGCGAGATCGAGGTCGAACTCCATCTGTGCGTCGGGCTTCCGCATCATAAAGAAGAAGCGGGTAGCATCGCTCCCCACCTCATCGAGGACATCCCTGAGGGTGATATACTCGCCGGACCGTTTCGACATGGTGACCGGCTTACCCCCCCGAAGGACGGTGACCATCTGGGCGAGGATAACCTTCAATGAATCCTTGTCGTGACCCAGGGCCTGAACGACGGCCTTAATCCTCGGGATGTAGCCGTGGTGGTCGGCCCCCCAGATGTTGATGAGAGAGTCGAAACCCCGCTCATACTTGTCGAAGTGGTAGGCGATATCGGAGGCAAAGTAGGTCGGCTCCCCGCTCTCCCTGATGACCACTCTGTCCTTGTCGTCGCCGAACTCGGTCGAACGGAACCAGACGGCCCCCTCTCTCTCCTCTACATGTCCCCTCCCCTTCAACTCATCTACCAGCCGCTCCACCTTCCCCTCCCTGTAGAGGCCGCTCTCACTGAACCAGTTGTCGAACCGTATGTTGAAGTCACTGAGGTCCCGCCTTATCCACTCCAGCATCTCCTTCAGGGCTTCGCTGCCTATATCCTCAACTGCCTCCTCCTCGACCACCTCAGCCGCCAGCCTTCCGATATACTCCCCCCTGTAGTGATTGTCACCCCACTCGACGACCTCTCCCCTCTTCTCCCTCACCTTGAGCATGATAGACTCGGCGAGGTTCTTCACCTGACTGCCGGCATCGTTGATATAGAACTCCCTGGTCACATCGTAACCCGCCGCATCGAGGACGTTTGCCAGGGAATCCCCGAAGGCGGCGCCCCGCCCGTGGCCTATGTGGAGGGGGCCTGTCGGGTTCGCACTGACATACTCTATGAGGACCCTCTTTCCACCACCGGTCCCCGTCCTGCCGTACCGGTTGCCCTGGGATACCGCATCTCTGAGAAGCTCCATCCAGTAGGAGCGGTCCATTGTGATATTGATAAAACCGGGACCGGCAACCTCAACCCTTGTTACAAGCGGGTGCTCCCCTATGGGACCCGCAATGGCCTCCGCAATCTTCCTCGGCTGTACCCCCTCCCGCGCTCCAACAAGCATGGCAATGTTGGTCGCATAGTCTCCAAACTCCTCTCGCCTCGGCCTCTCCACCTGAACGGGGGGTAACTCCTGTACCGTGACAAGCCCCTCTTCGCGGCGCCTCTCCACCGCACCCCTGACGATGTCCGCAATCAGTTCACTCATTCATCACCCTCTACGATCTCCCGGTAGCTCTCCACCCTCCTGTCTTTGAGGAAGGGCCATGTATTTCGCGCCCGATCTACCTCCTTCAGATCTATTGATGCAAGGACGACCCCCTCGGAATGGCCGCTCGGCCTCCCGACAAAGTCCCCGTAGGGGTCCACGCAGAAGCTCCTGCCGTAGAACTCCTGCTTATCTTCCTTACCGACCCTGTTCACCCGGAAGATATAGACCCCGTTTGCGTGAGCGCTCGCCGCCGCCGCTCTGTCCCACTTTCCATGGGACTCGTAGAAGGCAGAGGCGGTCGGCGTAAAGATTACCTTCGCCCCCTTCAGAGCGAGAACCCTCGCCGCCTCGGGGAAAAAGATGTCCCAGCAGAGCTGGACACCGATCACTCCGTGCTTCGTCTGAAAGACGGGAAACCCGTTCCCCGGCGTGAAGTAGCTCTTCTCCTCCCAGAGGGGGAGCTGGGGGACATGGACCTTCCGGTACCTGCCGATAATCTCGCCATTCTCATCGACAACAAAGGCCGTATTGTAGTAGGCAACGCCGTCCCGTTCAAAGATAGGGCACACAAGGATGAGCTTCAGCCGTTGCGCTACCGTGCGCATAGTTGTAATGGTCGGGCCGTCGGCCTCCTCCGCCAGCTCCCTGTTCTCTTCCCTTATCTCCTTTGGAAACCAGTGTGTGTTGAAGAGCTGCGGGAGGGAGGCATAGCGCGCCCCCTTTTCTACGGCAACCTGCAAGAGCTTTTCGGCCCTCTTCCTGTTTGCCGCCCTGTCCACACCGGACGACATCTGAATCCCCGCTACTATCAAGCTCTCTTCCATGCGGCTCTCCTCAAGAGTTTAAATGGAATGATCTTCTTTCTCTGCCAAACCCTTTGATACCTCGCGTGTATTCTCAATCGGATTATCGTAATAAGGGAGGGCCCTATTCTCACAGGAGAGGGAGGGTGAATAGGGTGGAAGGGGTCGTGCTACTCCTTAAACCTGTAAATCACCTCATTCTTACCGATCATTCCGAGCTCCCTCCTGGCAATGGTTGCTATATACTTCCTATCCGTCTTTAGCCCCTCGATCTCTTCCTTCAGTGCCATGTTATCTCTCTCCAGTTGTTGAATATCAGATGCAATCCCGTCTCTCTCTCCTCTCATGCCGTTGAGTGTCATCAGCCCCTTTTCACCAAACACCGTAAAGAGCAGCATGGAAACAATGAAAATAATAAAAGCGTACAGATGCTTTTTATATTTCTTAAGAGAGAAATTCATTGCCATAGGATTAGCAGAGTGCTCATTAAAAGTCAAGGATATTGGGAGGTTATTTAAGGATACCATCGGTACGACAAAACCGTGTTTCACTTACCTGTAAGGTGACCCGACACTTCATAGCATCTATGCCAGATCGTGATTGACAAGTCACCTCCCTCTATATTATAGAAACGTATCCCACACACGTCCGGTTAGTTTTTCCATTGGTTGTAACAGTGGAGTGTTGTACCGCTCCTCATTCTCAAATAGAATTTAACCCGTCTCTTTAGAGACTTTAAAATGGTGCCCAACAAAAAGACGGTTTATTTGTTTTTGTTTATATTTCTAGCCGGCTGTGCAACCGCATACACACCTCCAGGTGATATAAAAAGAATAGATAGCACCGAGCCCCGGTTGCGTGAGTCGTCGGTTCTGCTCGCAGATGGAGAAACGCTCTATGCAGTCCACACAATAAGAGAGGCTCCTGATCCGATTATCATCGGGATACACGGTTTGGGAGGACATGCAAACGATTTTTTTCATTTCGCCCACTTTGCCGAGCGAAACAGTATCTCCTTCCTGGCTTTCGACCTGAGAGGGTTCGGCCACTGGAAAGAGAACAGGGGTGATTTAAAAAGCCTTAAGGTCTGGCTTGAAGACATCAAGGATGTTATCCGGGCAGTGAGGAGAAAACATCCAAAAAGGGCCGTACTGCTCATGGGAAAGAGCCTGGGAGCAAGCATCGCTCTCTGGTACTGCAGTGAATATAAGAAATTGCCGGATTCTCTGCCGGACGGAATAATAAGCCTCAGTATCGTCACAAGACCGAAGAATCAAATTAAGTTTATCAATATCCCCGCGGGAACCATCGGATATCTCTTTTATCCAAAAAAATCTATACAATTTATGCCGCCACGAGAGAGCAGTTCAGATGGTCCTGAACCTCCAGGCGTTCCCGAAATCGACACGCTTAAACTGAATAAAGTCAGTTTTCGATTATTACTGCAATCAAAATATATTATCGAACAGACGCCGAAATATATCTCTCAGACAGGTATCCCGATTCGTGTATTTCAAGGAAAAAATGATCGCCTTTCAAGACCGGAAGACCTTGAAGAAATTGCCGCTAAGATGAAGAACAGGGATGTCACTTTTCTTGAAGGGTGTAATCACTCGATGGACAGTGATGAATG
>JBHHXU010000096.1:0-6166 GCA_046757185.1 Thermodesulfobacteriota bacterium | reverse complement strand
TCAATTCAATCGTTCTTGTCAGACACTCTCCCGATTCCTGGGATTATTCTCTCTATAAAGAGGCGAATGACATCCTTAAAGAGAGTGCATTGCAGGACTGGTTTCCCATCTATACCAATTTCAAGGAGGCCGCGATCCTCTCCGGCCTTGGGGTGAGAGCCAAAAACTCTCTTGTCTATAGTTACAAATTCGGTTTTGATATGAAGATCTGTATCGTCGGGTTCGAGGATCAGATCATCGAATGCCCTGCCCCTGAACGGATTGATTTAGGCTACTGGGAGAGGTGTGAGGGATGTTCGGACTGCCGCGTGGCCTGTCCCGCCGGGGCGATCCACAATAAGAGTGAGCCGTACTGGCTGGACAGTGGCAAATGTGATGATTTTATCGGATTCGGCGATCATCCCCGGATACCCTCAATAAAGAGGTTCTGGCATAAGCACGTCCATCCGGAGGTGCCGCAGGAGGTCGTGGACACCATGAAGAGCTGTACCGAGCATGACGGCGAACTCCCATTTGACGCCAACGGGTATACGATGGATATGGTGACGGGAGTACTCAAGGATGGCAAGCCGGTCCCCGTCCCGTTCTGCAGAGAGTGCCAGATACAACCACGATGCAGCAAGTGGAATGGGGAGTATCCGTACGACCCTGTTTAATTCGTAGGTTGTAAGAGATGTGAACGCCACCTATTTCCCACCAACGCTCTCCCTCACCCTTACTTTTTCACCTTCTCCATCCTAATCACGAACATCAGGAGGGCCGGTATGACGAAGATGGTGAATACCGTCGAGAGGGCGAGTCCGCCGAGGACGACGCTTCCGAGGCCGCGGTAGAGCTCGGAGCCGGGCCCCGGCGCTACGACGAGGGGGAGCATGGCGAAGATGCTGGTGGCGGCGCTCATGTAGATGGCCCTGAGCCTTGTCCTCGTCGATTCGAGAACCGCCTCTTTGTAATCCATGTCGTGATGGCGGATGTTGTTGAGGGCCTGATGGATGATGAGGATGGCGTTATTGACGACGACGCCGATGAGGATGACGAAGCCGAGCATGGTGAGGATATCGAGGGGTTGTGGTGTAATGAGGAGGTTCACCAGCTTGAGGCCGATGAACCCTCCCGCGGCGGCGAGGGGGACGGTGAACAGAATAATCAGCGGGTAGATGAAGTTGCCGAAGAGGGCCGACATGAGGAGGTATATTATGGCAACGGCGAGGATGAAGTTCCACTGCAACGCCTGCCGCGTCTCGGTGAGCTTGTCCGCCGCGCCGCTCATTTTGACATCAACCCCCGCGAGCATCCCCTGCTTTTCGAGGCGTGGGAGGAGAGAGCCGCTGATGGTCTCCATCGCCTCCTGTATGGTAATATCCTCCGGCGGCGTGACCCGGACGGTGATGGTGCGGTTCCTCTCAAGGTGGCGTATCTGTGTGATGCCCGCCGTTCTCTCCAGCGTTGCGAGGGACGAGACGGGGACGACCGTGCCCCCCGGAGTCGTAACAAGCGCGTCATAGAGCGCCTCCGGTGACGGGATATCCTCTTCCGACGCCTTCAGGATGAGGTCGATCTTCTTTCTCCCCTCCTCCTTGAACTCGCCGATCTTCCTCCCGTCCATCAGGACATCGAGGGCGATGCCGAGGTCGCTTCCGGTCATCCCGGACGCCTTCAGGCGGTCCCGTATGGGCCTTATCTTAATCTCCGGATAGAGGAGTTCAAGTGATGGGATGGGGCGCACCTGGGCTTTGGGTATCTCCTTCATGCTCATCCCGAAGAGGGCGCCCGCCACCTGGACGAGGCGGGTGATATCGTTCCCGCTTATGTCGACATCGATGGACCTCCCCCTCCCCAACCTCGTCTGAAATATCCCCGCCTGCTGACTGATGCCGAACATCCCCGGAATGGAGAAGATTATTCCCTTGAAGAAGGGGATAAACTCCTTGACACGGCGGTCGTCCTTGCTGATGGCGCCGAAGAGCATAAACCGGTCGGAGCCGACATAGAACATGTTCTTGATAGCGGGTAGGCCGTTATGCTCCTTGCCGATGTGGGGTGCGGCGGACGCGAAGATCTGCTCGCCGATCTCCCTGCTCTCATCGTAGGAGAGGCCGGGCGGGGGGATGAGGATGTTAATCACAAGGTTGCGGTTCCCCTGCGGGAGGTACTCCATCTTGGGGAGCAGGAGATAGGCCGACGCCACCGAGAAGATGGTGAGACCGGCGACGGTTATCACCCGTGTCTCCCAGCTCCTCAGTACCGTTCGCACGAGCCCCATAATCATCTCGACGACCCTGCCACCTGCCCTGGTTATGACGTTGTCATTGGAGTCGGGTGAGGCCGCTCCCCTTTTTGACAGGCCAAAGAGCTGCTTCGACAGCATGGGAATGACCGTGACAGAGACGATGAGACTTAGAGTTATGGCACAGGTCACCGCGATGGCGATATCCTTGAAGAGCTGTCCCGACTCCTCTTTCATAAAGGCAACGGGGAGGAAGATGGCAACGGTCGTAACGGTTGAGGCGGTTATGGCGCCCCATACCTCCCGCGCGCCGTCGTAGGCCGCATCGAAGGGGGACTTCCCCATCCTCCGGTGGCGGTCGATGTTTTCGAGAACAACGATGGCGCTGTCGACAAGCATTCCGGACGCAAAGGCGATCCCTGCCAGGCTCACCACATTCAGATTCCTTCCGAGGGCGTTCAGGATGATGAAGGTCCCTATGATGCTGATCGGAATGGACGTTGCGACGACAATGGTCGATGTTATACTTCTCAGGAATAGTAAGAGGACGATAACGGCAAGGGCGCCGCCGATAAAAATATTCCTCTGCACCAGGTTGATTGCCCCCCGTATATAGGGGCGCTGGTCGTAGGCCCAGTCGATGTAGATACCCTCGTTCTTGAGCTTCCCCTCATTGAGTTCCCTGACAACCGCTTCGACACTGTCGGTCATGGCGAGAATATTTGTTCCCGGCTCCGGCTTGATGCCGACCGCTAATCCTTCGCTCCCGTTATGCATCATCGCCGTAGTGGCCTTCTCATAGCCGAACTCCACCCTTGCCACATCGGCAACCGTAATCCGTTGCTGACCGGTCGACCTGATGAGGATATTCTCGATATCCTCAGGGGACTTGAACTCTGCCACGGTCCTTATCCGGTAGTCTCTCCTCCCGACCCCCATATTGCCCGCCGATATATTGACGTTCTCAGCTCTCAGGATGTTTATAAACTCTCTTATCGTAAGGCCGTAAGACGCGAGATTTTCAGGCTTTACAACAATATGCATCTCCCTTAGCCTGCCGCCCCCGATAAAGAGGTCGGCGACCCCATCAACCCGCTCGAGGTGCTGTCTCACCTCATTCTCAAAGAAGGTCTTGTAGGTGCTGATGGGGCGGGGATTGCCCTCGCGGGCCTTCAGAATGGTCCAGATGACCGGCGAGGTCTCGGCCCCTGTGGCGTTGATGACCGGCTTCTCCACATTTTCCGGATAGGAGGGAACTTCGTTCAGCTTGTTCGACACCCTCAAAAGGGCGTCATCCACGTCGGTGCCGATAGCGAACCTTAATGTTACGCTCCCCCTGCTGTTGGCGGAGGTGCTCTCCATCTCGACAAGCCCCGGAATGCCCTTCAGGACATTCTCCTGCTCCTCGATGATATCCCGTTCAATCTCATAAGGGGTGGCGCCGGGCCATCTGGTTTCCACCGTGATATCAGGCTCCGTTACCGTGGGGCTCAACTGATACGGCAGACTGAACAGCCCGATGATGCCGAAGAGGACCACGAGTATGACGCCGACGATGACGGTAACCGGCTTTTCTATGGCGAATCGAACGATATCCATTGTCTTTCAGGTAGTCGCTTAAGGAACCTCTAAGCGATTTGTCCCTGAACTTTTCAGAGACGAAAAAGAAAAAAGTGATTTTCTTTTTCTCACATCCATGTGTCGCGGAAGTTCTGAATAAATCAGGCCTTCCTTAGTAGCTGATCGCCTGCCCGTCTTTGAGCCGTTCATTCCCCTTTACCACCACCTTCATCCCCTCCTTGAGACCCTCCGCGGCGACACCTGCCGTCATCCCTTCATATCCCACTACCCTTACCGGCACCATCACCGCCTTGCCATCGATGGCGGCAAAAAGGACGTTCCTGCCGAACATGGTAATAACCGCGTCCCTCTTGACAACGAGACTCTTCTTCCCCTCCCCCTGTGGCAATCTGACCCGCGCCTCCATCCCCTCTATCAGGCGGTGGTCGTTCTTCACCCGTATCTTTGCGGGAAAGGTCCTTGTAGAGACATCACCCTTCGGAACGACGGCGATTACCCTTCCCTGAAGCGTGTGTCCCCCCGCCCTTACCTCCACCTTCAGTCCCGTCCTGACAAAACTGACGACCCTTTCAGGAATGTCCACCACGATGTCCACCATATCGTCCTTACCGATGGTCGCAACGGGTGTCCCCGGCGCGAGCCACTCCCCCCTGTCAACATCCCTTTGCAAGACAATACCGTTAAAAGGTGTTGTTATGCTCTTCTTCTCCAGCTCCACCTCGAGACGTTCCACATCTGCCAGGAGGGATGCAGACTTCTTCTCAAGCCCCTTGACGACAAAGCGGTATTCATCGTACTCCCTCTCCGACAGCAGCTCCTCCTTGAAGAGACTCTCCTTCCTCTCAAGCTCTCTCCTCGACCTCTCGAGGTCGGCAAGAACCTGCTCGTATGATGCCCTCGTCGCCTGGAGGTTCTTCCTGAGTATATCCGCATTGATGGTAACGAGGAGCTTCCCTATTTTGACCCTCTGCCCCTCCTCAAAATGGACCGCCTCCACCCTGCCGCTCACCTCCGAGGCGAGCTCAGAGACCTCCTGAAAGTAGACGGTTCCGACAAACTCCGCCTCCGGCGCTATCATGCCGGTGGTAACATCGGCAACGACAACCCGTGCAGGCGGCCTACCCATCTTCTTCTCTTGGGCATGGACGGCCGGGATAATGATGAGGAGAATCCCTACTATGATAATAGTCTGATCAAGCTTGAACATGATGTGCCTCCGGAATTACGCTTTTATTCAACCTTGTGTCCATCCGTACTCCGTCAAGGACATTGGATCTCCCCACCTCACCCTTCCCATTCGTCAAGGAGGGTGCCGACGGCGTATTTGAGTTCCAACAGTGCAACCTGGAGGTCGTAGCGGGCATTCATCAGCCCGCTCTGCGCCTCGACGAGGGTTGCATCGGCGTCGATAACGTCGACGCTTGTCGCAAGGCCGTATTTGAACTGTTTGAACACCATCTCATAGTTCTCCTGTGAGAAGGCGACCTGTCTCTTGAAGGATGCTGCTACCGCCTTGAAGGTCTCTACCGTATGAAATGCCGACCTCACCTCCAGCTCGATATCCCGCCTGAGACTCACCCTCCTGAGCTCCGCCCGCCTCCGCCTGCTCTTAGCCTCCTTGAGCTCCGCTCTCCTGAGCCCCCCCTCAAACAGCGGATAGGAGAGGACCAGTGAGCCCGATACGGAATCCTTCAACAAAAAGGTGGTCGACGGCTCCTGATCCCTGCTCGTGTAGAGCCCCTCAAGTGTGAGTCTCGGCAGGAAATTTCCCCAAGCCGACTTTACCTCTTCGTGCGCAATCCCCCCTTCTATGACACTCTGCCGGTAATCACGCCTCGCCTTTAACGCCTTTTCTATCAGTGTTCTCACCGGTTCTGTTGAAGGGACATGAAGGGTCGGCTCAACTACGGCTACCTCCCCCTCCACGCCAACGAACCTCTTGAGGAGGTCCTTCCCGTCGGCCAAGCGGTTCCGGGCCTTAATCAGGTCGGCCTCGGCCCCTGCAACCTCCGCCTCCGCCCTCAGGACAACCGATTTCGTCACCTCTCCAACCTTGAACCTGCTTGAGGCAACCTTTCTCCTCTCCCGGGCCCTCTTCAGGGCAGCCTCCTTAATCTCAACCTCCCGCTCCGCTTTCAAGACGTTGAAATATGCCCTCCCCGTGTCGAGCATAACCGCCTCTTTCGTGGCATTCATGCCAATCCTGCTTCCCTCCAGGAACATCTTGGCCTGTTTCCTTGCACTCCACCTTCTGCCGCCGGAAAAGAGGGGCTGGTTCAACCTGACATTAAAGCTCCTCGTCTCATCGGGCTGGAGGAGGAAACCGCTTTTGCTTTGCTGTTCGGTGAATTTTGTATA
>JBHHXU010000095.1:0-6171 GCA_046757185.1 Thermodesulfobacteriota bacterium | reverse complement strand
AGAAGATCTAAAGAGGGTCTTCAATCCCTTTGTGCAGCTTGAGTCCTCACTGACCAGAAGGCATGAAGGTACAGGGCTCGGGCTTGCCATGGCTAAACGGCTGGTCGAGATGCATGGAGGAACCATCAAGGTTGAGAGCGAGCTCTCCAGGGGGAGCACATTTACCGTCATCATGCCTTATAAGGCAAAGCACAGGGAGGAGACCGAAGTTGAAAAGGCAGATCAAGGAAGCGAAGTGCCAACAACAGGGATTTCCAGGGATGAGCGTCCACTCGTCCTGATCATCGAGGATGACAATCCATCGGCTGAGCTTTTGCGGTCTCAGCTTGAGACCGAAAACTACCGGACAATAAGGGCAGCCACGGCCAAAGAGGGGTATGAACTTGCGAAACAGCACAAGCCGGATCTGATTACCCTTGATATTATGCTGCCTGGAGAAGTCGATGGCTGGGAGTTGCTCAAGGGGCTGGAGGATGATGATACTCTCAAGACTATTCCGGTAGTAATCGTTTCCATTGCTGCGGATGAGCAGAAGGGCTTTGCTCTGGGGGCCTCCAAGGTGCTCCATAAGCCCCTTGGCAAAGAAGAATTTATAGCTGCCGTCAAGAGTATCGGAGTGCTTCCTTCCGGCAGCGAAAAGCAGGCCACCGTGCTTGTTGTTGACGATGATCCCAGGAGTGTAGAGGTCATCTCCCATTATCTCAAAGGCCTGGGGTGTGAGGTGCTTCGTGCATACGGCGGTCAGGAAGGAATTGACATGGCCATAAAGGATAAACCCGACCTGATACTGCTTGATCTCATGATGCCTGATGTGTCGGGCTTTGACGTTGTGGACAGACTGAGAAAGATACCCGAGAGCTCCGGGATACCTATCATTATCGTTACTGCAAAGATACTAACCAGAGAGGATATAGAAACCCTTAATAGCAGTGTAACAAAGATAGTCCGGAAAGGAAGATTGGATGTAGACGGCTTTTTGACAGAGGTAAAACGTGCAATGTGGAGCAGCTCAATAAATGAAGGCTGATGGCATATGCAGATAATAACAAATAAATCCAACAAATGCCTGGAAGTGGTACACTTGCTATTTGTGGCAGAGGCATTTATAATGTTCTTGCCGTACATTCTACCGGATATCTCTCATCATTATGCGGCTGTAGTAGATGTACTGCTGTTGACCATTATAGTTCTCCCCGTGCTCTACCTCTTTTTACTCCGTCAATGGTTTCTCGTATCGGAACACGAGAGGTAGCGGGGGAGGCGCTTCAGGAATCGCAAAGAATGCCTTGCGCGGAGATAAGGGGGCGCGAAGAACGGCCACGGAATCCCCTGAAGAACAGGGACGATTGATTCAGCACCTTTCCGTGTGATTCCGTGGCTACAACGATAATTTTCCGCTTTAACAACAAATATCAGGGAGAGTGAATGTATTCTTTTCTCCCATCCGTCAAATGAACAGTAAGGAGGAAGTGTGCGGATACTGGTTATTGAGGACCACCCGAGCAACATGAAGCTCGTCACCAGGCTGTTGACAAAGGAGGGGCATGAGGTGCTCCAGGCCACCGACGGGGGGAGCGGAGTTGAGACGGCAATAAGGGAGATGCCCGACCTGATCCTCATGGATATTCAGCTCCCCGGGATAGACGGTCTCACCGCCACGAGGCTCCTGAAGGAGGATGAGAAGACAGGCAGAATACCCATAATCGCTCTGACCGCCTTCGCCATGAAGGGGGACGAGCAGAGGATGCTCGACGCGGGGTGTGACGGTTACATCTCGAAACCGATACGGTACAGGGAGTTCCTCGATACGGTAGAGTCGTTCCTGAAGAGGGAGGAGGGGTAGGGTGGCCGGTGGGCGGTGAGAAGGCACATAGCGATAAACGGCATCTGGTGCTCATCGTTGATGACGAGGAGCGTAACCGTAAGTTCCTCAAGGTCCTCTGCGGAAATCTCGGATATGAGACCATCGAGGCGGCAAACGGTGAGGGGGCCGTAGCCGAGGTGCACAACCATGCGCCCGACCTTGTCCTCATGGACGTCATGATGCCGGGGATGGACGGCCTTGAGGCGACGGAGCGGCTCAAGGGGGATAAACGAACGGATGACATACCCATCATTATCGTAACGGCCCTCGACTCCCGGGAGGACAGACTGGCGGGGATTGCAAAAGGCGCCAACGACTTCCTGACGAAGCCTGTCGATGCGGAGGAGCTGTCTCTGAGGGTACGGAACAGCCTCAGGATAAAGGAGTTCAGCGACTTCCTGAAGGATCATAATGTTATCCTCGAGCGGGAGGTGGCAAAGAGAACGGATGAGCTGAGGACCGCCTTCACGCGGCTGGATGAGGCGCACGAGACCATCAAGTCGGCCTATATCGAGACCATTCAACGGCTCACCCTCGCATCGGAATACAAGGATGAGGAGACGGGGGCTCATATCAAGAGGGTCAGCCACTATACGAAGACGATTTCCGAGAGGCTCGGTCTGGACAGTGAGTTCATAGAGGATATCTACTACTCTTCGCCGATGCACGATATAGGAAAGGTCTCCATCCCCGACAGTATATTGTTAAAGCCGGGGAGACTTACCCCCGAGGAGTTCGAGATAATGAAGACCCATACGACCGTCGGGGGGAGGATCCTCGAAGGGTCAAGCTCTCCCTTTCTCAAGATGGGGGTGAAAGTCGCCCTCTGCCACCACGAGCGGTGGGACGGCAGCGGGTACCCGAGGGGGCTGAAGGGGGAGGAGATTCCCCTTGCCGCAAGGATCATGAATATCGTCGACCAGTACGACGCCCTCCGGAGCAAGAGACCCTACAAGCCCGCCTTTGAGCACGAGAAGGCCCTTGCCATCATCACAGAGGGGGATGATCGCACCTGCCCTGACCATTTCGACCCCGCCGTTCTCAACGCCTTCAAGGAGTCAAGCGATACTTTCAAGGAGATATTCGAGTCCCATCAAGATTGACGACACAGAAATTCAGATCCTTCAATGTCTGGATTCCCAACCCAACTCTCTCCTTGCACTCTCTTCCGGAACTGATACTATAAGGGAATGATTTACCTGGATAACGCGGCGACCTCTTTTCCGAAGCCGGAGGCTGTCTACCGAAGGGTGGACGAAATCCAGCGGCATGGAGGGGGGAATCCGGGGAGGGGGAGCCACCGGATGGCCCTCGATGCGAGCCGGGTCGTCTTCGAGACGAGGGAGTCGATTGCCTCTCTCCTCAACCTCGACGACTCGGGGAGGATCGTCTTTACGAAGAACGGGACCGAGGCGATCAACCTCGCCCTGAAGGGGCTTGCGCAGCCGGGAGACCATCTGGTGACGACGACAATCGAGCACAACGCCGTCGCGAATACGGTTCACAGGCTGGAGGAAGAGGGGGTGCGGGTGACGAGGGTGGGAGGGGCTCCGGACGGTACCGTGATGCCTCTGGATATAGGGAAGGCAATCGAGGCCGGTACGAGACTCGTCTGTATTACCCACGCCTCGAACCTCTTCGGCACGATAGAGCCTGTCGGCGAGATTGCCGAGGTGTGCCACGGGAGGGGCGTGCCCCTTATGGTCGACGCGGCACAGACGGTGGGCGCCCTCCCCGTGGACGTGACGGCCCTGGGTATCGACATCGTGGCGGCGACGGGTCACAAGGCGCTCTACGGTCCCCAGGGGACAGGTTTCCTCTATGTGAGGGAAGGGATTGAACCGTTGACCCTCCTCATAGAGGGCGGGACCGGCGAGGAGGGTGAGACCATCGAGACGCCGGAGCGGTATGAGAGCGGGACGATGAACACCCCCGGCATAGGCGGCCTCGGCGAGGGGGTGGAATTTCTCTTAAATGAAGGGGTAGTGCAGGTGAGACGGTATGAGGAGGAGCTGATGGGCCTCCTCATCGATGGGCTCAGAGCAATAACAGGGATTACTGTCATCGGGAGCCTCGATGCTTCGCAGCGGGTGAGCCTCCTCTCCTTCACCGTTGACGGGCGGGAGGCGGGCGAGGTGGGGCGCCTCCTCGACGACAGGTACGATATCATGACCCGTTCCGGTCTCCACTGCGCCCCCTCCGCCCACCGGGTCGCCGGCACCTACCCGGACGGGGCGGTCCGCGTCAGTCCCGGCTACTTTACCACCCCGTCGGAGATAGCGGAGTTCCTCGATGCGATACGCGAGATAGGGGGAGGGGGGTAGGGGTATGCTGGTGCTCGGCATAGAGTCGTCGTGTGACGATATGGCGGCAGCCGTGGTGGAGGAGGGGAGAACAATCCTCTCCAGCGTCGTCTCCTCCCAGGACGATATTCACGAGCGGTACGGCGGTATCGTCCCGGAGCTCGCCTCGCGGCGGCATATCGAGACGGTCGTTCCCGTCGTCGAGGAGGCGGTGCGGCGGTCGGGGAAGAGGATGGATGAGTTAGACGGGATCGGGGTGACGATGGGGCCGGGGCTCCTCGGCTCGCTCCTCATCGGTCTCTCCTTCGCCAAGGCCCTCGCCTATGCCCGGAAGATCCCCTTCGTCGGGGTGAATCACATCGTGGCCCACCCCCTTGCGGCCTTCTTGGAGGGGGATGAAAATCCGGCCTTCCCCTTCATCGCCCTCGTGGTATCGGGGGGACACACGACCCTCTTCCGGTACGAGACCTTCGTTGACTATGAGGTGCTGGGGCAGACGAGGGACGATGCCGCCGGTGAGGCCTTCGACAAGGTGGCAAAGCTCCTCGGCTTCACCTATCCGGGCGGTGTCGTAATCGACCGGCTGGCGAGTGAGGGAAATCGTGCGGCCATCCCCTTTACGAGGCCCTTTATCTCAAAGGATAGTCTCGATTTCAGCTTCAGCGGCATCAAGACGGCGGTCCTGCGCCATATCAGAGGGCTCAACGGAGGGCCTTCCGATGGGGAGGTCAGGGATATCGCCGCGAGCTTTCAGGAGGCGGTGGTGGACGTCCTCGTGAGGAAGGCTTTCGCCGCGTGCAGAGGGGGCGGGGTGGAGAACCTCGTCGTTGCAGGCGGGGTTGCCTGCAACTCCCGTCTCAGGGAGCGGTTGAGAGAGAGGGGCGAGGAGGAGAGGGTGAGGGTCTTTATTCCTCCGCCGCGCCTCTGCAGCGACAACGGCGCCATTATCGCCGCTTCGGGATATCATCTCCTCAAAGGGGGGAAGAGAGGCGATATTTCGCTCGATGCCGACCCGAACCTCGAATATTGAGTCCGGTCACGGAGGGACGCAAAGGGCGCAAGGAATGGCCACAGAATCCACGGAAGACCGCGGAAGAATGACTTGGGTGTTTTCCGTGTCGTTCCGTGGCTATTCAATCAGTAGCGTCTTCGGGTGACACACATTTCATTGAGTCACTGAATGCAATAATATGTTGCTTTTTTAGACTTTATAGATACAATCAAAGTTGTAAAACACACCACATTTCAAGCACCAAGCCCATACTAAGAGCGGGGACTCATACTTATGGCAACGGTTTCCCTTCAATCCTTAAACAGCAAACCAGCATAAGGGAAGTTTGGGATTAGATGTAGAGGAGTCTGTAAGGACATGAAGATTTCGAGATTACTTGGAATCATTGTTACCTTAACAGGCTTGATGGTGATGGTCGGCTGGATAATTGATATCCCGATCTTAAAGAGCATCCTGCCACACTGGGTGACGATGAAGTTCTCCACGGCCCTCTCCTTCATGGCGTCCCACACGGCGATCCTGTTTACCATGCTGGGAGTGGGGTTAGCTTCTTTATCTGGTTAGCTGCGTTGGCTTATTAGGGGATGGGTAATGGGGAAAGGGGAATGAGCTTCATTAGCTTTTTAGCTGCGTTAGCTTGTTAAGAGATGAGCTATGGGTAAGGAAGGCGCCATTCATTCATATAAGGATTTGATAGTATGGTAAAGGGCTATGGAACTGGTAGTAAATGTTTATGAATTGACCGAACAATTCCCAAGAGAGGAGATATATGGGCTGACCTCTCAAATGAGGAGATCGGCCATATCTATCCCCTCTAATATTGCTGAGGGGAGATTTAGAGGAACAAAAAAGGACTATGTCCAATTTCTGAGAATCTCATATGGTTCAGGAGCAGAATTAGAAACCCAAATCGAAATATCCAAAAGACTTTCAAAAACGAAAAATCTTCATTATTCAAGGGGTGACTCTTTATTGGAAGAAACTATGAAAAT